>JAFYWH010000136.1 GCA_017558175.1 Bacteroidaceae bacterium | reverse complement strand
CTTCGTCGAGCAAGTGAGTACAAGAGTGGTTCGCTGCACAAGCATTGCGCTTGTCGGTATCTACACAAGCCATCATCGGAGCTTCCGGATGTTCCGGCAACTTCTTGGCAATGTGGATAGGAAGGTTGTTTTCCTTCTTGGTATCGATGATTTCGATGGTTTCGAATTCGCTGCACAATACACCTGTATCGCCTACCTGACCACCGCTTTCTGCATAGAACGGAGTGTCGCTCAATACGATTTGGTAAAGAGTTTGGTTCTTCTGCTTCACCTGACGGTAGCGGAGGATAGTGGTTTCGTATTCAGTATAGTCGTATCCCACGAAGTTAGTTTCGCCTTCGTTCAATGTAATCCAGTCGCCAGTTTCTACGGCAGCCGCGTTGCGTGCACGTTCTTTCTGCTTCTGCATTTCAGCGTTGAATTCAGCTTCGTTCACGGTCATACCGTTTTCACGGAGAATCAATTCGGTCAAGTCGAGTGGGAAACCAAATGTATCATACAAAGTAAAGCCATCTACACCGCTGATTTCCTGCTTGCCGGCAGCCTTTGCTTCGTTCATAGTCTTTTCGAGCAAACGGATACCAGTTTCAAGAGTGCGGAGGAATGAATCTTCTTCTTCCTTGATCACCTTTTCAATCAATGTCTGCTGAGCCTTCAATTCCGGATAAGCCTCGCCCATGTTTTCAATTAACACCGGCAACAACTTGTACATGAATGCCTGCTTCTGGCCGAGGAATGTGTAACCATAACGAACCGCACGGCGGAGGATACGACGGATTACGTAACCAGCCTTGGCGTTGCTTGGCAACTGACCGTCGGTGATAGAGAACGAAATGGTACGGATGTGGTCGGCGATAACGCGCATAGCTACGTCTTGTTGCTTGTCCTTGCCATATTCAGTGCCTGCCATAGCAGCGATAGCTTTGATCATCGGTTGGAACACGTCAGTATCGTAGTTCGATGTCTTGCCCTGCATAGCCATACACAAACGTTCGAAGCCCATACCGGTATCGATTACCTTTGCAGGAAGACCTTCGAGTGAGCCGTCAGCCTTGCGGTTGAACTGCATGAACACGAGGTTCCAGATTTCGATTACTTGCGGATGGTCGTGGTTCACGAGGTCGCGACCACTGATTTGTGCACGTTCTTCAGCCGGACGGAGGTCGATGTGGATTTCCGAACAAGGACCGCACGGACCTGTATCACCCATTTCCCAGAAGTTGTCCTTCTTGTTACCGTTGATGATGTGGTCTTTCGGAAGGTACTTTTCCCAGTAACCTGCTGCTTCGTTGTCGCGTTCGAGGCCGTCTTCTGTGCTACCTTCGAATACGGTTGCGTACAAGTTTTCCGGGTTCAACTTCAATACATCCACCAAGTATTCCCATGCCCAAGCAATCGCTTCTTCCTTGAAGTAGTCGCCGAACGACCAGTTGCCGAGCATTTCGAACATGGTGTGGTGATAAGTATCGTGACCTACTTCCTCCAAGTCATTGTGCTTACCACTTACGCGGAGACATTTCTGAGAGTCCGCCACTCTCTTGTATTTCGCCGGAGCATTGCCCAAGATAATATCCTTGAACTGGTTCATCCCTGCATTGGTGAACATCAAAGTCGGGTCATCCTTAACGACCATTGGAGCCGAAGGCACGATTTGGTGGCCTTTTGACTCAAAGAAACTCTTGAAAGATTCTCTAATTTCTTTAGCTGTCATCATCTTTTATATAGTCTTGTAGTTAATATTCATAAAATCAGTTTGCAAAGATAATTGGTTTTATTATTTTTGTCGCAAAGTTGGTGCAAAAACTTCTTGGCTTGTACCTTAAAAACGTAAAAAAAGAATTAGATGCGAAAAGTCTACTATATCTACAACCCGAAAACGCGTGCATACGATCGTGTTTACCCCACTTTCCGTCAGCGTGTTATCCATATTTTGAAGCGCTTGTTTGTGGGCATGGGCTTTGGAGCCGGAAGCTTCATTCTCTTGCTCTGGATTTTCGGTTCTCCATCGGAAAATCAACTCCGTATCGAGAACTCCCGTTTGTTGGCCCAATACAATGTCTTGTCACGCCGATTGGACGAGGCGTTGGGCGTGATGCAAGGTATCCAGCAGCGTGACGACAATTTATATCGAGTGGTGTTGCAGGCCGATCCGGTGGCTGATGCCGTGCGCAAGGCCGGCTATGGAGGCACCAACCGTTACGAAGAATTGATGGACATGGCGAACTCTGACTTGGTAGTGAATACCACTCAGAAGATGGATATGCTCAACCGCCAGCTTTATATCCAGTCGAAGTCGTTCGACGAAGTGGTGAACCTTTTCAAGGACCACGACAAAATGTTGCAATCTATCCCGGCCATTCAGCCGGTGGCCAACAAGAACTTGAAGCAGACCGCTTCGGGCTATGGAACACGTATTGACCCTATCTATAAGACTGTCAAATTCCATTCGGGCATGGACTTCTCGGCCAATATCGGTACTCCGGTATATGCTACGGGCGATGGCGTGGTAAAGAAAGCTGCTTGGGAGAGTGGATATGGTAAGCTGATTATTGTGAACCATGGCTTCGGTTATGAAACCTGGTATGCCCATCTCAACGATTATAGTGTCCGTGTAGGTCAGAAGGTAAAGCGCGGCGAGGTAATCGGCAAGTTGGGAAATACCGGAAAGAGTACCGGTCCTCACTTGCATTACGAAGTGCGCTTGAAGGGCAAGGCCGTGAATCCGGTGAACTACTACTTCATGGACTTGAGTGCCGAAGATTACGACAAGATGATTGAGTTGGCAGCCAACCAAGGTAAGGTATTCGACTAAAAAGGAGGGAGGCATACTATGGCATACAATCCCAACAAGGATTTGAAGATGTATTATTCCATCAGCGAGGTGGCTCGTATGTTCGATGTAAACGAGTCGTTGCTTCGCTATTGGGAGAAGGAATTTCCGATGATTTCCCCCAAGAAAGCAGGTGGCAATATCCGTCAGTACCGCAAGGAAGACATCGAGAACATCCGTTTAGTCTATCATCTGGTCAAGGAAAAAGGCATGACCCTGCAAGGCGCCAAGCAACGCTTGAAAATGAATAAGGAGAAAACCGCCCAGACCGCCGAGGTGGTCAGTCGCTTGAAGGAAATCCGCGAGGAGTTGGTCAAGCTCCGCAAGAGTTTGGACTACCTCACCTGAGATAGTTCTTTACTTTTTCACATACACCACTGCCGAACCGCGTCCTACCGAACCGATGCCCGACGAATCATCCTGGCTGAAGGCACGGAGTTCGCAGGCCGCTGTGGTATGTGCCAGTCCGGTAAGTTTCATGTATTGGCCGACCTTCAAAACTTTGTTCTTCTCTAAGTAGTCAAGGGCTTTCTGCAAACGTTCCTCTTTATCATATGGTGAACGATGTATACGGACAATGCCGGCACGCTCCAGTTTGCAATGTCGCTTAGCCTGCTGCACCAATTTCTTGTCGGCCAGAAAGCTTACCCCGTTCAGGCAAAGGCTGCGCGCATTTCGTTTGCTCTCGCTTCCGTCTATGGTGTCCATTTCCTTGCCTTTCTCTAGCCCGATGGTTGCCTTGAAGGTACCCCAATCGTCCAATGTCACCGAATAGCCTTCGCCCAGCAGTTTGGCCAGTACTTCCGAAGCACTGACCAGTACTCGCAAAGCCTCTCCACGGCTGATGCCCGAATGGTGCGAGCATAGTTTCTCGACAAACTCCTGAAAATCCACATTGTGTTCTATCTTCAGCCTGTAAAAGGCTTTCTGTTCGCCCGTTTTCTGCATGTCGGGCACTTCTTGTTTGATATATTTTGCCATGCGCTTCTTTATTTATTTTTCTTTCTACATCTCTACATCTTTACATGTTTACTGAATATCAATGCTTTATCCATGTAGAGAAAATGTAGAGTCCTTGTTTCTTTACATGAATCCCTACATTCATTGCTTTTTCAAGTAATAAAGGCTGCCTTTTTCCGTTCTTTTGTGGGGAGTGTTCCACTTTTTGAGCAATCTTCCCAAGTGTGTCAGCTTGCCCATGGGCAGTCTTTCCCGAACACCTTCCTGTAGGGTGTTGAATATCTCGATGGTCATCAGCCATTCACCGTCTTCATTTTCGGGCGAAGCCATACTGAATCGGCTCAACAGCAAATGTTCCAGCGGGGATACCTGTCGGAATTCCTCGTTGCTCTCTTTCAACAGAGCCTCATCGGCATCGTCCAGCCAGTATCGTTCACCGTGCATTACCGCATGGAAAGCCTGTGCATAGAGCTGTCTGTAATTGACGGTAATGTTTGTGTCGATGGGTGCCGTTACCTCCACGCAGATGAAACGTCGGTTGCCCGAAAGGTCGGAGAGCAAGTCTTTGTGGTTGCTTGTGGCAATGAACGAGGCATATCGTCGCACTTCCTGAATGCTTGTGCCGTATGGCTTGCGGAGGCTGGCCGACGGTTTCTGCAACAGGTGCTTCAAGAAAGCCTGTTGGTTCACACTTATTTGGTCGAATTCATCCAGATTTACAAGGAAGAAGCGACCCAGGTAGCGTTCGGCATCCCGTTTACTGCTGAAATCCAGGCTGTCTGTATAGCCGAAACGGAGTTCGGGAGGTAACAGGATGCGGCAGAAGGTAGACTTGCGATATCCTTGCGGACCGATAAGCACTGGGGTAGTGGCATTGCCATGCTGCTTGTCGCGCCCCAACCAGTGTGCTACCATGCTCAGGAACCAGCGGTAGAACAAGTCTTGCCAGTGAGGGTGGCGGCATGTCACCCTGTCCGCCAGTTCACGGATACGGTCACGTCCGTCCCATTCGCCCACTTCGTATAGGTATTCCTCCACAGGGTTATAAATAGGTACATAGTTGGAATGCAGGAAGCGGTCTATGTCCCTGTCCCATGCTTGGATACCCTCTTTCAGGGCATTGATGGCTATGCTGTTGCGTGCACGCTTGTCCAGGGTGGAGAAACAGAAACGGGTACTGTTCCGTTCGCGGTATTCCACATCGTCGGTCATTGAGTTGAAACGGATTTCGTATCGTCGTTTCAGAAACTCTTCCAAGCGTAGGGCCGTATCCTGTTCGCGGGTTACGGAAGTTCGCTTCCCGAATCCTTTCATTTCCGTATAGACGTTCCGGAAGGTTGCACGCAAGCCTGCTTCGTCCTTGTGATAGGTGAAATGTCGCTGGGTACGACACACGGCCTCCTCTTCGGGGATGCCGGACTTGAAGCACTCCTCGGCCAGCGGAGCCAGCAGCGGGAAGAGTTCATCCCCCCTCTTCCAATCCTCCAATGTGTCGAGTGCACGTTTCAGTGCAGCTTGGTATGTCACGGTCAGTGTGTGGTAGGAATCGTATGTCAGATCCATACGGGCCAGCGGGTTCTCTTCTGCCAGCTTCTGTTCGCGGAAAGAAGTCCCGTCGCTCAGGCCAGCCGGCTGCTCTATGCAGAAAGCCGCTGCACCGGGATGATAATAAGGTGTTTTGTCCACTGTCATGCGGAAACTCTGTCGCAAGGAAGGTTCCTTCAGTGTGATGGAGAAAGGGATGAGCGGTTGGTAACATTGTATCGCTACCCTATAGGCTTGGGCATGAAATAGTGAAGCCATTTCTTCGCTTTCCGGCAAGCTGCCGTCAGGTAGGGAGAAACGTACCCATATCTTGACGCTTCGGCCGCTTGACCCCACCAAGGCTGCGAAAGTTTGTGGCAGAAGCGCAGCCTTCGATTTGACGAATTCCGCTTCTGCCTGTCCCGAAAGGCGGTTCACCTCTATCAGTACGATACCATTATATTGCTTGAATTTCCAGCTGCTGTCCGCTGTACGTTGATACTCTGCCACCGGGTAGATGCGTGGTATCTTGTCCAGGTAGGTAAAACGCTCCTTGGTACCCTGAAGGGAAGGCAGACTTTCCCTCAATAGCGAAATATACTTCCCTTTGGTTCCCTTCTTTACTTTCTCCATAAACGTTTCTATGGAACAGGTGCTGCACACTTCGGTCGCATTTTCCTGTCGAATTACTCCTATTTTCATGTTTTTTTGTTTGTCGCACTATTTTCTACAAATATACAAAATACAGCATCGAAAGTCAAGTATTTAGCCCATTATTCTTCATGAAAATATGCTCCAATCACTTTTTCTCTACATGAATATGTTGTAGAATCTTGGTGTAATTCCTGTTTATAATACATTGAATCAATATTCAGAATATTGCGAACCTCTATTCAAAACATTTTGAATGACCATTCATTATGTTTTGAATAGAGGTTATATATTGAATATCAACCAATTATATTACGCGGTATCCATGATTTTATTTATGGATGTAAGGAATATGTATAGAAATAAGTTTCCTATATGTTCTTTGCATGTCTTTTTACGAGTTTTAGATGCTGATTGGCAGTGTTTTACATATAACCATGTAGAGATGTATAGAAAACAATGGTTTTAAACATTTTCTTTCATGTAATGAATCGCTTCCATCAGCATCTCCCTTTCTTCTTCCGACATGCCGGAAGCGCGGATGTACTCTTGCACCAGTCGGGCGAAGGAGCCGTCGTAATAGGTTTCAATCAGTCCATTCAGTTCTTTCCGTATATCTTGTTGTTCTTGTTCCATGTCCTTATATTTTTAATGGTTAAAGATTCTTTTCAGTAAACTCTGTTCGCGGACGATGATTTCCGCCGTTCCGCTCATCACTTTCAGGACGGGCGGTTGCTTGACGGACATACGGGTAAGCCGGATTTCCACCACATAGTTGCCTTCCTCATCAGGAACAGGCGAGATGGAAGCCACTTCCCCCTCTATCCGACCGTATTCCTGTTCGGGAAATCCAGACAGCCGGACGACGACCCGCTGTCTCGTCCGTACCTTGCCCGAACCCTGCATGGGGAGCAAAGCCTTTCCTGTGAACTCCGATTCCCCGTCGGGCACTATCACAAACAAGGTTTCTCCGGCATTCACATACTGCCCCTTCTTCCAGATTTGCATGAAGGCCACTTTTCCGTCCACGGGAGCGGTTGGCAAACAGGCCGTTTCCCATTCACCGAGGGCAGTCATCAGTTGTGCCACGGCGTTGTTCAGTTCCGTTTCGTGAATGCGGTTCTCATGGGCATGTTGCAGATAGTTGTTCCATGACGAGAGGCAGGAGGCATACGTTCCTTGCACACTACCCAACCTTGGCAAACGATGGAAGAAAATCATACCTAACTGTTCCGGTCTTGCCCCTCTTTCCTGCCAGTCGGACAGGCGCGTCCTCAACAGAAGAATATCTTCCGTATTGGCCACGTTTTCCATCACTGCCAGCATATCGCCCTTCTTCACTTCTTGCCCGTTGGCCACATACAGCCTTTCCAGTTTTCCACCGCCTGTGCACTTGACGTAGGCCGGAGGATTATGTGGAGACAGTGTTACCTCCACCTGAACCGATTCGGGATAACTGAACAGCGCACTCCCTATGAGCAGTACCATAACGATGGTTGTCAATATCCCAATGCCGTAACGCAGAATGGCGGGAGGGACCCGGTTCATCACCTCCTGCACCTCTTCGCTCCGTAGCTCGATGTCTTTATAATGTTGTTCCATATCAATTCCCCAACTCCAACTGGTTCTTCACCAATTTGTAATACAATCCCTTCCGTTCGGTCAATTCCTGATGCGTACCTTCTTCCGCCACCTTTCCCTTGTCCAGCACCACAATCTTGTCTGCATGCTTCACCGTACTCAGGCGATGTGCCACGACCACCACCGTCTTTCCTCGGTAGAACTCGTTCAGATGCTCCATGATTTCCTTCTCGTTGTTGGCATCCAGTGCGTTTGTCGCCTCATCGAAAAACAGGAACTCCGGATTCTTATACACCGCCCTGGCAATGAGCAACCGTTGTCGCTGACCTTGACTGATGCCGTTTCCCTCCATACCGATTTTTGTATTGTAGCCCAAAGGCAGCGAGTCGATGAAGTCCCGGATGTTCGCTACCGTCACGGCATGACGCAACCGCTCAATGTCTATTTGGTCCGTGTTTACGGCAATGTTGTTTGCTATCGTATCCGAAAAGATGAAACCGTCCTGCATCACCGCCCCACTCTTCGCCCGCCATAAGTGCGGATTGATGAGGCCGATGGGTGTATCCCCCATGCGGATGTCCCCCTTGTTCGGTTCATAGAATCCCAATATCAGTTTCAGTAGCGTCGTCTTTCCGCTACCGCTTGCCCCCACAATGGCGGTAATTTCCTTTTCCGGTATCTCCAGACACACGTCATCCAGCACATAGTCGCGGTCTGCTCCGTCATAGCTGAACGAAAGGTGGTTCACCGTGATGTCCTTCCGTTCGGGCAGTACGGCCAGCTTGCTTTCTATCTGCTGTTCCTCGTCTTCCCGTCCGTGAATCTCGTTCAGACGCTCCAGACTGATTTTCGCGTCCTGCAGCTGACGTGCGAAGCCGATGAACGCACTTACCGGTGCATTCAGTTGTCCGATGATGTAGGTGAGCGACATCATCATCCCCAAGGTCATCTGCCCTTCCACCACCGACTTGGCGGCGATGAACGAGATAAGGATGTTCGTAGTCTGGTTGAAGAATACCGATCCTACCTGCTGTACCTGCCCCAGTGCCGTTCCCTTCACGCTGATGCGGAACAGCTTCACCTGTATGCGTTCCCACTGCCAACGCTTCTGCCGCTCACAGTTGTTCAGCTTGATTTCCTGCATCCCCGTGACTAATTGTATCAGGCTGCTTTGCTCACTTGATGCCTGTGCGAAGCGACGGATATCCAACTCCCGGCGGTACTTCATGAATACCATTACCCACGCCACATACAGCGTGTTCCCAAACAAGAAGATACCCAGTATCAGCGGATTGTAGTACGCCAATATCGCCCCGAAGATGAAGAAGTTCACGAACGAGAACAGCGTACTGACGGAAGAGCCAGTGAGGAACGACTCGATGCGGTTATGGTCGCCGATGCGCTGCATGATGTCGCCCACCATCTTCGTGTCGAAGAAACGGAGAGGTAGTTTCATCAGCTTGATCAGGAAGTCCGAAATCAGTGAAATGTTGATACGTGTGTTCACATGCAACAATATCCAGCTGCGGATGAACTCCACTGACAGTTGCGAAACCGACACCACCAGTTGAGCCACCAATATCAAGGTGATGAACGAAAGATTTCCGTCACGAATCCCCACATCCACCAACGACTGCGTAAGGAACGGAAATACTAGTTGCAGCAATGTACCCACCAGCATTCCCAACAGCAACTGCACGAACTCTTTCCGGTAAGGGAAAAGGTATTTGGCAAAGAACAACAATCCCTTACCCGTATGTTTCTCCGTCTCGTCCTTCTTCTCGTAGAACTGCGGCGACGGTTCCAATGCCAACGCCGCCCCCTTCTCCTCGCCGTCGGTCTTGGTCACTAACCAACACTTGCGCATCTCCGTTTCGGTATAGGCAATGAGTTGCGAATCCGGGTCGGCAATGTAATAGCGATACCCGTCCCGTCGCTTGCGGATGTCATGCAACACCACAAAGTGGTTCTGGTTCCAGTGCAAGATGCAGGGCAGGGGCATATCCTCCTGTAGTTGCTTTAAGGAGATACGCACGCCCAAGGTGCGAAACCCGATACTTTCCGCTGCATCGCTGATGCCGAGCATCGACACTCCTTCACGGGTAATGAAAGAGCGTTCACGCAGTGTCTGTAGCGAATAGTTCTTGCCGTAGTATTTGGCAATCATCCGCAAGCAGGTAGGACCGCAGTCCATCGCATCGTGCTGGAGGTAGTGGGGGAAGCGTTTCATGCCTTGGTTGCTTTAATGTTTATATTAATTCTCCGATTAACAATATAGGATTGTCATCTTCTTTTAAGTCAGGGAATTGGGATAGAAATTCTTTGTTTTCGCTTTCTATAATCTCATGAGGCCAAATTGGAATGATTATTTCTCCATTGCTTTGCCAGAAAAAATCTATAGGTTCAATCATCATATTATCAGCCAATACAATTCTTTTGAACGTTCTAGACTTGCCTGTCGCCTTTTCCACCAAAGCCAGGCTTTGCAAATTTCCTACACCCAAGCTTCCCATAAAACTGATGAACATATATCGGTCATTCTCTGCAAAGAATGGTATATGGCCAATATATTCGTTCGAAACCTCTTCTTTTTTGGTAACTTCATAGGACGGTTGTTCTTCCCAAAAACCTGCTGGAGGCATTTTGTTACCAATGTTGAACGTGTATTTCACTCTGACGGTATCTTCCGTGGCTTCTAATATTTGATTGCTTTGATAGCTTGCTATTATTGCTTTGCTTTGATAGGTGACAAATCCCTCTGGAAAGTACATGTGGTAAGGACGACGCTTTACCAAATGCATATTCCTAATCACCTTTTTAGTATATATATTGAAAGTTTGATACTGATTCTTTGTTACCCATCCACGGTCACCTTTAATTAGAAGGACACTGTCATTCAAATAAGTAATGTCAAGTAGGTCGGTTAAAGGGGTTTCGGAGGCAATCCCCGGCAATTTAATGTGCGATATGAAATTCCCGTCCGAACTATAAGTTACAATTCGTCCAGTAGCTCCCGTACAATCTGCCACAGAAATGTCTCCCTTACTATTAATCGCTATATTCATAGCATTACTATACTCTTCTGGCCCTTCCCCTTGTTTGCAGATGCTTCTTAAATATTTCCCTTCTTTATTGAATAATAGGAATTCAGTAATAGACGGACGGTCATTCTGCATGTATATTATTCCATTTTTACATTCAATTTTATTCCTATTTTCATTCACCAGACAGTTCTCGTTGGTTTCTAGACGTACAAATCTGACGTTTTTGAACAAATCCTCCACTTTGATATTGCGTGCTTTCTTATCATAAGGAATGTTATAGTAGCCGTCAGGGTTCTTTTTCTTTTGGACTTCTTTTTGAGGAGTATTGTCCTTACTATGTTTGGGTTCGTTCTGCTTTTTAGGTTCGCTTGGTATTTCTACTTTTAGGGTAGTTTGTTCTATTGCCACAGCTTGTTGTACATTTTCAACATTTCCTGTTTTTTTAGTATCGGAGCATCCGAGTCCTACAAAGACTGCAATTATACAATATAAGAATTTAACTTTATTAATCATATTTATACATGCTATTTAGTCGGTGTGCAAATACACACCGACTAGTTTTACTCATACTAAAAATGCGAGCTTTATGCAATCACATAATTACAGTTTTGGACACCACCGGCATTTTTACATAATTTTTCACATTGGTCGCAACCTGTAGCTTCCAATCCTTCTGTTAGACCGTAACAATGGCAGTATGTATACATTACTTTACTACCACCTTTCAAGGCTTTCAATTCAGAATCAAGAAGCTGATTCATCCCTTCTTTTAATACAATTTTTTTCTGTTTCATAAAGTTAGAATTTAAATGAATAAAATAGTTAATTATTGATAGCAGAATCCACAAACTCTGCCATATCTTCTATCTGATAATGATCTGGAAGTAGATAACCATTCACAAGAATAGTAGGTGTAGCGGACAATTTGTTTGTTTCTTTCCAATCGTTGTGCCGTTTCAATTCTTCTGTTACCGTTTCGGTTGTAATATCATAACCAAAACTTTCTATATAGGAAACCGCATGGTACTTCTCTTTTTCATACCATCGATGATAAATAGCCTCTGCCTTTTCCCTCGATTCATTCTGATAGGCTGCAATCAAGAAACGATTGCTTTTTAATAGGTCATTGTTGAATGCTGAAAAAATGTATTGTATACATAGTTTGTCACCAGCCTTTTGCAACAGTTTTTCAACCCGAGTATGCATTTTTGCACATGGCTCACAATGAGGATTGGTAAGAATGCTGATACGAAGCGGAGCTTCTGGATTTCCGAACAGAATGCATGAATCCGTAACATCAACGGAATGATAAGGTTGTTTCTCCAACAATGCCTTGAAAACTTCTTCTGTCGTCTTCAGACTGTTTAATTCTTGTGTGATATGTCTCGTTTTTTTCTCTGAAGCCAACCAGGAAGATATTTTGTTTACCGCCAATGTAGGGAATATATAAATCATTCCTACTTTGCATATATCCATGAGATTAAAACCAGGCAGTTGTATCATTCCTCCTATGCATCCGGTCAGCGCAGACAACCACAAAATTCCTTGTACCACCATGCAAAGCATACACCATTGCTTCACTACCTTATACTGATACCATACACTCCATATCGTATAAGGTAGAGCAAGAAGGTTGATGAGGATTAAATAAGGAATCAATGCAGGACATACTGCCATTAACAATAAGTTGGAAAGAAAATAGCCAAGCCCTATTTCACTCCAACTAACCCAACCGAATACTTTTGCTGCATCGGATTCCAATACATTGTTGCAATCCTTCTGCTTGAACAACGAACAGATTTTATCAGCATATTGTCCGTGTGCATAAATCTGTTTCTGCACCAGCAGTAAACTAGTCAATGCACCGATTGCATAAAGTAGAAATAAAAAGGCATTAGCGATATGGAACTCTTGCTTGCTGTATATCCACAACAAGGCAATTAAGGGAATCGCTGCCAGTAGAATGTTTTGACAAAGATTCAAAAGATAGTGTTTTCTATGTTGCAGATAATCCGGTTCGATGGAATTTTCATCCGTTTCGGCAATGAGTACCACACCGCTCCACAAGTTCTTGAATTGATCTTCGGTTACATTGATTTCTTTATCTCTCCAATGATAGCTGACTTGCTTGTCCGTCACTTTGTTTACTACCACAAAATCATTGCCGATGTGCGCGATGAATGGTGTTTTCAATGATCGTATGTTTTTGTCGTTTATACGCACGCCGGCATTAGCTATCCCATATTCTTCCAGCATTTTGGAGAGGCCATACAGATTATACTTATGCGGATGTTCTTCATAGAGTTTCTCCGCATAAGCCGAAGTGTATTTTACATGTAGTGCTTTCAGAAATGATGTCAAAATATTGTTCATGATTCTCTATGTCTCAAGTAAATAGATTCAAGTATTTTTTTTTCATGTTTTCTTGTGTATAACAACGTTCATATCGTTTGCGACTTGCTTCTCTCCAGATTGTTTGTTGTGAAGTCAGAACTTTTATAATCTTGTTTGCAAGCAGTTCTACTGAAAGTTGTTCTTCTTTATTTTCATCTAATTCTACCTTTAGTTCATCCATTGTCATTTCACCCAATCCGGTACTATTGGTTCCGATTAAAGGTACACCATGCATCATCATCTCAATGCCTACATAGCTGCATTGCTCATGGAAGGATGGCATTACACCTACATCGGCTATTTGATAATATTGGTACAGTTCTTCTTTTTTTACTTTACCTGTAAAAGTAATCCGAGTACGGATGCCGTTACATTCTTTCAAATAGGCGTTGTAATCTCCATCACCAGCCAATAACAGACGGGCATGTGGACATATTTCCAATACTTTTCGGAAGGCTTTGATCAGGAAATCTACTCCCTTAATACTATCCAACCGACCGACAAACAATATTATCGAATCCTCTGCATCAAAGGACAAGGATTGTTTCAGTTTTTTCCGTTCTTCCGATGTGATTGTCATTATTCCCTCGTCTTTCAGTCCATTGTAAATGACGGTCGTCTTTTCTAGCTTCAATTGATAGTCTGCAATCAGTAAGTTACGGGTAGATTGCGATAAGCAGACAACCTTGTCTACTTCTTGAAGCAGTTTTCTGTCGTTTTGGTATTCTTTGTAAAGGGCTTGTCCCTTTTCGTCCCTATGATTATTTTCTAGCAATTGATGGAACTTGCTTACGTTACCGTTCAATGCGAAACACCAGTTCAAATAATGCACAACGGTTGCTACCTTGCAATTAGGGAAGTGCTCATGAAGCAATTTTACCAGTGGTGTCATATATAGGTAGTTCAACACAAATACTGCTTCTTCATTCTTGTCGATATACGTTTTCAGCAGATAGACCAGATTGCGGTAATAGCGTTCGAAGTTCTCTGGTGCATTCTTATAGGAGATTTCGGGGATGTGAATGGTACAAACTCCGTCCTCTTCTGTCCTTTTTACTTCCTCTTCCTCCGAATTAATAGCTATGATACTTACCGAAACTTCTTCCTTCAATCCATTACATAATTGGTTGAGGTAAGTACCGATACCATATTGTGCTGCCCGGCTGGCATTATTGAACAGGTAGTAGTGTTTCATAAAACCTATATTTTAACATTAATGTTTGACGATTATCATTTACTTTATTTTAACGTTCCTATTGCAATTACCGGATTATCATCAAACTTTAAATCAAATCCTAATGGATTTACACCCGTTGCTTTTACACCTTCCATATACTGGTCCGGTTGAATCAATGCCCATACCTCGTTCTCTGCTCCATCACGTCCACGCCCAATAGGCCAAAAAGGTAGGAATCCGTTCAAATCGTTAAAAAAGGTTGCATTTTCTTCTTCCAGACGGCTGGTCTCACCAGTTTGCTTGTCGTAAATGTAGGCTACTTCATTCCATCGATTACCCATCATCAACAAGTGATGGTCGGTTTCCATTATGTAATCGAATTTAATAAGTTTCTTGTACTTTGTCTCTTGATCTACTTCGTTCCGCAATTCCGGCACAGGAATCTTATCCCCCTTACCCACTACATAGACTGGTTCTACGTCCAAAGACTCGTTCAAACGGAAGATAGTGTCTGATGTGAACTCGTGGAAATACACTTGCTCGTTATATCTGTAGAAATTCATTTCATTGTGGTAAGCGATAGTATAATCCAAAGCTTCGTTCCTCTTAAAATTGTTGAGCGAAGGGAATTTCTTCAGGATGTTCCCCGACCAAGTACATACTTGCAAGCCATACTTGCGGTTTCCATATCTGTTGTTAGCATATTGCAACATGGTGGAATCGTTCAGCGGATAAAGGTAATCGCTGGGCCATCTTTGTCCTTCTGTCTTTTCATCGATGGTTCTCAACAAGCTTCCATTATCCAAGGAAAAAACCTTATACTTATTGCCAAGCCAATCTACCTTCAAATACATTTCATCGCCTTGAACATAGATTGGATACGTACACATGTAATATCCTGTAGGTCCAGGATCCTCGCGCATGCCGATAGTGCGGACGTATTTGCCATTCTGCTTGTCGAACACGAAGCATTCCGTCTCGTGTCCGCCATCCATCACGATGTACTTGTCCGTCAAGGTGATATTGGTCGGTCTGTTCAACAGACAAGTGTCCTTGGTTTCCAAAGCGACATAACGTATGTCCTTCAATAACAAAGAAAGTTTAGGAGCCTCCCGATTTTCTGCATTCTCACAGTTCAAATAAATAAGGTCGGACAATATTTTTTTTTCGTGGTTACATGCTGTAACCACGAAAGATATTAATACCGTAATCAACTGTATTTTATTGTACCTCATTACCAGTTCCTCCACATGATTTTGTTAAAGTCTTTGACTGTCCTACACATTCTACAAACTGACCAGGAAGTGAACTACACACACCTTTACAGTCATAAATAGCCAATACAGTACCATCGTCACATGTTGTACTTACATTACATGTATCGCCTTCAAGATTACCACCTAATACCATTTTCTTTTCCTTGTCTGTCAAAATTTCGGCTTCTTTAAGAGCCATTTTCTTCAATTGCTTCATAATTTTTAAAGTTAAAAGTGAATAATTTATTTAATACGGTTCATCATTTTAATTTTTTAAGGTTCCACAATCACCACAACTGGATTTGCATCATCTGCCAAGCTTTTAAGCGGAGCCAATGCACCTTCCAGTTTTACATCGGGATGCTCTTCTAACCATTTTTGAATTTGTTCGATACTTAATGTTCCAGCAAACTCTCCTTTTACAGAATGGGTCGTAGGATAGAAAGGAATGAACTGAGTCAAGTCATCCGTGATACGTTCGTAAGTTTGTCCTATCATGGTTATACCATTTTTCTTTTGATAGATGCCATAGCGGAGATCCGGTTTCTTTTGAGTAAACCATTCTTTGGCGCATTCAAAGAAAAGTAGGTCTTCCGTTTCGGCTATGTAGGTTACTACCATACGCTTCTTGCTTTCTTCTACATTGCCATACAGTTCTCTCGGTGTATGACATTCGCCTGTGTGGAATACCCATTGTGGAACAAGTGTATTTCCGTCTATACGATAAATGGTATCGTTATAGGCTTCATGGAAACGCATTTCGTCCTTATAGAGGTAAATGGAAGGGTAGTGTACGGTAAGAAGATCTTGCCTTTTTTCTGTTTTATATTGAATAATGTAAAACCCATTAGTTGTAAACATTCCTGCCCCCATCAAAGAGCTGGCAGGACCTTCTGCTATGATAGGTGTCTTGATGTCTCCATAATCCCATTCCCGGTTGGAAGGCAATGCGATGGAATCTATTGCTGCTCCTGTCATGTTGAAGCGATGGATTTGATTCATTCCAAGAGTACGATGTACAATGGCTTCATTACCCTTAAAGGTCAGGAAACATCCGTAGTCCCACTTGAAAGGTAATTGCAAATCGTCTAAATACTTGCCTTGTTGGTTGAATCTAATCATCCTCCATGGGGTACGATTGAAATAAATGTCACCCGTCTGTGGATGAACATACGAAATACTGTTTAAATATTCTTTAGGACCTTGCCCTTTACCGCTAACCTTGCACAAAAAATTTCCAGTCCGCTTATCAAAAAGAAGGCAATTGGCAGCACTGGTCACCAAAATCTTGTCGTCCAATAACTTAATGCCATACATTTCACCTATTAGCGATGAGTCGATCGTTTCCAATGGAACATATCGGATGTTCTTGCCCAAGTGCGAAACTTTCAGTTCCGTTGGGTTCTCGAATGCGAACTGAATGTCTATCTGTCCTTGTGCTTCGTTCTTCTGCGAAGCCATTGAACATGCCTCCAATGCTAGTGCTAATGCTCCGATGAAAATTGTCTTTTTCATATTTATCATTTCAACTTATAAATAGAATTGGGTTGCCCTCTTCTCCTGGAATTTCACATCTGTGATTCATTCAAGACTTTGATGTAATTAACCACAATCATTATGGTAAAAATAGCTCTCATAATTTCAATTTACATTCACAGACTAAATATTCATTCTTTTCACTATCATATATAGAATTCCATTGACAAACACCATCTTTGTAAATATTCCATATAGGAACAAGTTCTCTGCAAGAGCCAGTACAGGACGAACTATTACAACTTTTTGTTTCTCCATCACCTCCTTTAATCATCTTCATTTCATTCTGTTGCAAAACTTCATTACCATCATGTAGTATAATCTTTTTAAGTTTCATAAGTCTCTAAAATAAAAGTGAATATTATATTAGTTAACACGCTTCATCATTTTTATACCAGTTTCCCAAGTCATACCTTTCATATTGAAAACATCTTCTGACAACTCAAATAATTGTTCAATAACTTTATCAAATGAATAGATACACTTCCCCTTTTCCACTAAATCTATTAATGAACGGATATAAGTTGTTTGTTCTTCTTTTGGTATATTTTTACAAGCCAGATACAACTCCTTTCGGTATCTTTCATCAAAAGGTAAAGAAGCTTTTGATGCTCTAGGCGAGAGAAGACGGGACAAAACGTAACAAACGATACCCTCCAATCCATTAGCAAACGAATAATCGGTGAGCCGGGTAGGAGCGTAAACCATCACTTGTCGGTCTATTTCTTCCAAGGCATCATCCGTATCTCCTTCAATGAAATTATGTTTTACTAGGTATTCCACAGCCCAACCGATACCGCATAAACCATTGATAAAACCGTATGATACACCCTTGTTTACATCGTTGTAAACTTCATCGAACAATTCTTCGGCATAGTTTTCATAAAGAGTGTTCCCTGTATGTCGTGCATAATGGAAAAAGAACAATACTGCTCCCATCTTACCCTGTTGTAATCCCAACGAATCCAGATAGCTACTCCGCAAAATCAAGTCATTGCATAGCCGTTGGAGTAGTTCCGATGAGGGTGGAATAGGAATTCTTATCCATTCAGACGGCAATAGGTCGGGAGTATGAGTGGTATTGTACCAAACGTCCGGTGCTATGGTTAGGGTACCTTCATGTTGCCCCAACCAAGCTCCCCACCAACTGAAACTACTATTGGCGATGATGTGGTGGCGGCATGCCGCCATTAAGCAAAGATCTTGCCAACTTTCTTCTTTTTTATTCCAATCAATGATTTCGCAATCAGGTATGTTGAAATGTTCTTTTACCCAAGCTGGGTCGTCGCTGAAGAATAAATAGATTGGTTTTTCTGGAAGTATACTTTCCAACCGTTGCATGGCTGCCTGATAATAATCTATCGTACAAATACCACCATACAGCCATTCATTGTTTTTCTTTGTATAGTCACCCCGGCGGATATGTACACTGACAGAACAGCGGTTTCTGATTACGTCCAAGAGTTGCTTGGACTTTTCATTGAGCCGTTGTTCATTAAATTGGAATTGGTGACGAAGTTCATCGGCACAGGCTTCTATGTATGGGTAGCACTGCCAGCAACCTGTATAGATAGTCAATGGCTTATCCGATAATGTAAAAGATTGTACCTTGGACAAATGATGTTCCTTGATCGTGGCTTTGTGATTATCCTGTACTTGTGCTACTTTGATACGATTCTCTTCACCTATTTCTAGTGTAGTATCTATGTCGGTAAATACTTTGCTAAGTTCATAGCCGTTATGAATATGAGGTTTCATGCAGGCATAGGCATCTATCCACCAACGGCGTTTGGCATCCTGTTTCTGCATATACAGACAGAATGCATAACCGAACATCTGGTTTCCTAATCCTCCATATAGGTTTACGATACCTCCAGGGCGGAAACATAGATGTTCGTCCAAAAGGAAGGATAGGGAAGTGTCTGTATAGACATCTTTCAGTTGTCCCAATGTCTGTGAACCCAAGACTTCCTCTTTGTTTCTGATGACAGCCTTGTAAGGACCATGGTAGGGCCAAATGTGCTGCAAGGCATATTCATCATTCAGGACCTTGGGGTTCTTGTCTATTAAATATCGGTTGATATAGGATTCATCATGAAAACGGGCTATGATTTTCTTGTTGAAATCCTGTGCGATGGCTGCCTTACACCACTCCGACAGAAGAAGCATTTCTTTAGTCCTTCCACCATAGAAGCCACCTTGATAGTACCGCTTTCCTGCTCCAGTGTGAATGAATGCCAAACAATCGGGATTCCGGTCGTATGGATAATTCCGGACATCTACGTTTAAATAATGGTCGAAAGATAAGGCCGTCAGATAGCTGTCGGAGGCTTTGGGTAATATTTCGTCTGCATAAATGGGAGCAGTGAACAGGAAGTTACTATTGATATAGAATACGTAATCGTATGCCTCCAGTTCTTTACGGATGCTGAAAATATATTCCGATTTGTAGGAAGTATTGACTATCCAACCTAAATCTTCTATCTGTCGGATATGTACATTGGCAGATAGTATATTCTTCATGTTTTCTGGTGAATCGGTGAAAAGTTCATAGCCTTTCTCTGCGTCCACACAGAAATACTGCTCACAAGTATGATAAAAGTCTTTCCAAAAGCTATTGTAAGCACCCGTTGCCAAATATACAATTCCTATTTTCATGGATGAAGAGTTTATAGATTGTAATAACCGTAATAGACATCACCGTTTGCTGTAACAATCCTTACCATATAGTTGCCATTAGCTGATGAAGTCGGGACACAGATTGTTCCTGAATTAGAGTCGTTGACAGATTTCCAGAAACTTCCTGTTTCCAGACAGGTTATACTAATCTGGATTTCCCCTAAATCAGTCAAAGTAGTGACATAGATATTTCCTTTCATATAATAACAAGTTATTGGATCATATATGGGAATGCGAGCATGTTTGTTTGTGTCATCTCCTTCCCCTTTTTCTATAATTATGTCTGTCTTGTTTTCATCTTCATCATAATAACTGTTTGCAAAACCGGAAAATGAATCGATAAAAGCCCATAGTAGAATTAAAATTGTAGTTCTCATAATATTGTTTTTTATGTTTTTCATGTTTGCAAATTTATAAATTAAAGGAAAAATTAAATCCGTTCAGACGAATTATTGTTTCGCCTAAACGGATTGCTAACTAATTGATAATCTGTACTTAATGTGTAGACTAAAAAATATTCTTTAGCCTACACACGGGCAATTTGTAATCTATTGATATTCAGTAATATACAGTATGCGTAACGAATTATTATTTAGGGGGGGGGTAATACAAGTTGTTGATTATCAATGATGTAAAATTATATCTGTAAAAATAAATCTTTATGATTAGCCTCGGATTCCATGATAATGGAACGAATCTTGTCTCTCCTCTTATAGATGGTGTTTGTCGTTTCTCCCAAAGCACAGGCTATGACGTTAACCGAATATCCAGCTAATAGATAACATGCTAACTGATAATAAGTATGATCGGGTAGGTTTATTTCTTCCCGTAGATGTTTCATAATATCGTCATTGCATTCATTGACCATCTTCTCCAATTTAGTATCCGTACTCTTGTTACCACTAAAATTGTTTATGGCTTCTTTGTATTGTTTGGAAAGCGCTTCATGTTTGTCTTCATCCTTTTTAAATTTTCTGGAAGACAAAGTTATCATATCTTCCATCAGTGTGAAATATCTTTTGAGAAGCTTGCTTTTCAAATTATTGCTGATATGGGTAGTGCGGTTCTCTTGCTCCAGTTCTCTGATGATGACTGTTCGGTTTTCCAGTTCATCTTTGAGTGTCTGTTTCTGCTGGCAAAGCTCTTTGATATAGTTTGCCATCTCTTGCTGGACTTTTTGGCTTTCCTTGATATGGTGTTGTGTGGCTTCCAGTTCCGTTCTCAATTTGTCCATATTTTGTGATGAAAGATACTTTTCTTCCTTCAATTTATGTTCTAAGAGACGGACAATGGACTGAAGGCTTTGTTCCCGTTCTTCAGCTTCAAGTTGTATCTTCTCTATTTGCAGTCCGTTTTCAATCTCCAGTTTTTTTAGTTTGTTCAAATAGTCCTTACGGAGTTTTTTCCAGATTAAGAAAACCGTAACTACAGCAATGAATGAAATTAAGGAAATACTTACTGTCCGTAGTGTCTTTTCTATACGGAGTTTATAAGCTTTAAATTCCAGTTCCTGATTCAAATAGTTGTTCTGGGTGGTCAATACGGGCTGTTGCAAGGATTTCCGAACGATTCTATTTTGATGGCTGACGCTTTTATTCATGCTGCGATAGGCTTCTTCCCACGAACCATTCATCTGATGAACTTGGGATTCGGCATAGTATAGGTTGATGGAATCTTGTAGGTTTTCAGTTTTCTTCTTGATTTCATCCAAGAGCATAAAAGCGTCTTTAAAATTCCGATTCTTTGCATGAAGTCGGGCTATGTAACCATAGAACGCTATGGACGGATAGTCGCGACCGTTGTTCTTCTGATATTCCTGATACCATTGTGTGGCTTCTTCCCACTTCTCCAAGTCTATACAAGCTACTATTAGATTGCATATACATGATTTAACAAGACCTTGATTGTTCAGATTATGAGATTCCATTAATGCATTTTGTAAGACCTTGTAGCTATTTTCTTCTTCGTTCAGACTTCTATAGACACTACTAAGGGTTAGCTGGGCCTGTATTTTGTGAATAGGTTTACCCGCTTTGGTAAAATGCTCGATGGCTTGCTGGTGTGCTTGCAAGCTTTTGGAAAAATCATAATAAGAATAATAGACGAGTCCTATTTGCTTATATAGCAATCCGGCAGCATAGTCATCACCCAACTCATCTACCAGTTGTTCCGCCTCTATATAGGCCAATGTAGCCTGAGTAGGGTTATTGGCATTAGTATAGATGCGTCCCAAATAATAAAAGGAGAAGAACTTGGCTCTTACATCGTCGCGGTCTTTGTAGTAGTCCACGGCAATGTTTATCAGTGAGTCGTTGGTAAGGTCGATATAGTTCTTGTCCAGCGCCTGGCTGTAGAGCAGGGCATAACGGGCATGATGTGCCTGAGTCTGCAACTCGGTCTGCGCAATGCCTTTCAGCAGGTTCAAGGCAGAGTCGGGATGTTCGTTCATCAGTGCCTCGGCACGATGCAAGGGTTCGGTAACATGCTTGGGGTCGCTACATGCCCCAAAGAGTAGTACTACAAGGAGTACAATCAGGCTGTATAGTTTCTTCATATCTTTATGCTTGATGATATGAACACAAAGATAAAGAAAAAAAAACATTTGACATGCTGGGTACATACAAAAATGTCCCGACTGCCTTAGGGCTATCGGGATGAAGAAGGCGACATGTGAGTCGCTGTTTCCGGGTGACGGTTCTACTTCCTTCACTTTGAATTATCGCAAATTTTGCGACAGTTGCCATATCTGCCAATTTTGATTAGAAAAGCAATGAATATTTGTGTAAAAAAGAAAAGTGGGAGTGCAGAAAGCACTCCCACTTCGAATAGTATTATCTTGAAAGTATGAGAATCAAGGCTTGTCTTCGAAATGTTCTACGCGAACCACCTTCTTCATTTCTTCCATCTTCTGGAGGTTAGTGATAATGGTGTTCACATCTTCCACATCGTGTACATAGAGCTGGATGTGACCTTCGAACACGCCATCCATGGTTTCGATGAAGATCTTGCGGATGTATACGTTCAACTGCTCGCTCACAATGTCGCTTATCTGGTGGAGGATACCCATGGTGTCGATACCTTGCAGATACAGATTCACAGGGAATTCCAATGCCTTACCAGTTTCCCATTCTACGGCCAAGATGCGGTTGCCGAAGCCGGCCTTCAGCTTGTCGGCCAATGGACACTTGCGCTTGTGGATAACCACGCGGTCCTGATCGTCGATGAAGCCCAAAGCATCATCGCCCGGGATAGGCTTACAACAATCGGCTATGATGAAGTTCTTCTGAAGGGCTTCAGGTGTGAGTTTCAATACCTTCTTGCTATCAATCTTCTGAGCAGAAGCCTTTTCCTTAGGTTGCTTCTTTTCCTTGGTTGGTTTGCCACCGATGAATGGCAGAGGGATGAACTTCTTCCAGCCACCCGGTGCTGCCGGTTTTTCCTTCTTCAGTTCGGTGCGGTCGGCTTCACCCAAAAGGAGAGTCTTGAATCCGATAGCGGCATAGAGTTCTTCCGGAGTCTTCATCTCGTGAAGTTCGCAAAGTTTCTGGATGTTTTCGTCATTTGCTTCAATCTCTTCGTTCTTGAAAAATTCGTGAAGCTTTTCTTCGCCCACCTGTTGCATAGCTCGCTGTTCGCGCTTCAAGATGCCGGCTATTTTGGCCTTGGCCTTGGCGGTAGTAGCGAAGTTAATCCATGACGGTTGCACACGTTGTGACTTCGAGGTAAGGATTTCCACCTGGTCGCCACTCTTCAACTTGTGGCTCAGAGGCACCAGCTTGTGGTTTACCTTGGCACCGATACAATGGCTGCCCAAGAAGGTGTGGAGGGAGAATGCGAAGTCCAGTGCCGTACAGTTCTGAGGCATGGTCTTGATTTCGCCCTTCGGGGTGAAGATAAATATTTCGGATGCAAACAGATTGAGCTTGATGGTGTCAAGGAAGTCCATAGCGTCCGGTTGTGGGTCGTCGAGGATTTCCTTGATGGTACGGAGCCACTTTTCCAATTCGCCTTCGTCCTCTTGAGTCGGGCCATCCTTGTATTTCCAATGAGCGGCAAAGCCTTGTTCGGCAATGTCGTTCATGCGCTCGCTTCGAATCTGTACCTCTATCCATTGTCCCTTGTTACTCATGAGGGTAACATGAAGTGCCTGATAACCATTCGATTTTGGATGGTTCACCCAGTCGCGCAAGCGGTCGGGATGAGGCTTGTATATTTGAGACAAGGATACGTAGATGCCGAAACATTCGCTGGATTCTTTTTCGAGTTCGCTTGGTTCGAAGATGATGCGTACGGCCAAGATGTCGTAGATTTCCTCGAACGGGATATGCTTGGTCTGCATCTTGTTCCAGATAGAATAAGGAGACTTGATGCGGGCCAGGATGCGGTACTTGAAGCCCATCTTGTCCAATTGTGCACGGATAGGAGCCGTGAATTCTTGGAAAAGTGCATCGCGTTCGCGTTGGGTTTCTCCCAATAACGACTCGATGTGGGCATATTCTTCCGGATGCTCGTACTTGAAACTGAGGTCTTCCAACTCTGTCTTGATCTTGTTCAAGCCCAAGCGGTTGGCGATAGGAGCATAGATATATAAGGTTTCGCCTGCAATCTTGTACTGCTTGTTAGGAAGCATGGAGCCAAGGGTTCTCATGTTGTGCAAGCGGTCGGCTATCTTGATGAGGATGACACGGATGTCATCGTTCATGGTCAGAAGAAGTTTCTTGAAGTTTTCGGCCTGTGCCGAGGCGCGGTCACCAAAGATACCGCCCGAAATCTTGGTCAATCCGTCGACAATCTGTGCGACTTTCGGACCGAACAAGTTCTCGATATCTTCTACCGTGTAGTCGGTATCTTCCACTACGTCGTGAAGCAATGCAGCACAGATAGAAGTAGAGCCCAATCCGATTTCGGAGCAGGCAATTTGTGCTACGGCAATGGGGTGCATAATATATGGTTCGCCCGAGCGACGCTTCACCCCTTTGTGCGCTTGCTTGGCAAAATTGAATGCTTTGGTAATTATTTCTACCTTGCGGCGATGCTTGCTTGTAAGGTAACTTTGTAAGAGATGTTCAAACGCTTTGTTTATCATCTCTTCATCAGCTTGTTCCTGTTTGAGTTTTTCATCAGTCATAAAAATGCCTCCTTCTGTACTTTTCTGCAAAATTAGCCAAAAAACGTACTTATGCAAGCATTTTATGAGATTCTATTGCAAAAAACTTTTTTAGCGCACTCGGATGGTCTTTCCGGCACGGATATTGTTACCGCTAATGCCGTTCAGGTTGCGGATTTGCTTGACAGATACTCCATAGCGAGCTGCAATGCCTCCAAGTGTTTCACCCGACTTGATCTTGTGATACTTGGCACCCTTGGTGTTGGTGCTGCCATCGCTCACGGCTACGGTAGTACGCTTGTTCAAGTATTTCTGTGCTTCGTATGCATAGATAGAGTCTTCGCGTTCGATGAAAGTTGTAGCCATGTTGTTAGGCAAGCGCAAGGCATAGACTTTGCTTTTGCCCGGAATCAAGTCCTTCTTGTATTGAGGATTCAAGCTACGGAGCTGCTCGATGTCGATGTTGCATACACCGGCTACTTGTTGCAAGTGCAAGTCCTTGTTGATATGAACGGTGTCTGATACGGCCGGCAATTGCGAGTCCATCGGGCAGATGCCGTGTTCGCAATAGTAGGTCATGACATAGTTCACCGCAATGAAGCCCGGTACATATCCGCGGGTTTCCTTCGGCAAGTATGGATAAAGTTCCCAATAGTCTGTAGAACCGCCGGCACGACGGATGGCTTTGTTTACATTGCCCGGTCCGCAATTATAAGCTGCCAAAACCAAGTTCCAGTCCTTATAGATTTCGAACAAGTCCTTCAAGTAGCGTACAGCTGCCCAAGTTGACTTCTGTGGGTCGAAGCGTTCTTCTACCAAACTGTTGGTTTCCAAACCATAGCTTTGGCTGGTGCGAAGCATGAATTGCCACAAGCCGGTAGCACGTTGGCGAGAAATGGCCTTAGGATTCAAAGCCGATTCAATGATAGGCAGATACTTCAACTCCATAGGGAGGTCGTAGGCTTCGAGAGCTTCTTCGAACATCGGCATGTAGAAATTGGCAGCTGCCAACATGAATGAAACTTTATTGCGCAATCGGCCTGTGTAAGCTTCGATGTATTTCTTAACCACATCATTATAAGGCATCTCGATGATAGACGGGATGCGCGAGAGGCGGTCGATATATACCGAATCGCTCACAACCGGACCTTCGGGAAGCATACGGCAGTTCTCATCCAAGTTGATGAAGTTCTTGGATTGCCAGTCGTAATACAAGCTGTCCATATCGGAAAGCATAGTTTCCGGGAATTCCGAAAGTTCTTCTTTTGTGGTTTGTGCTTGGGCACAGATGGTTCCACACAATAAGGCGATAGCGACAAATAGGTTTTTCATGCTCTTTTTCTTTTTAGAATTTGAGGCTGCATTGCAAGCCTACAGAATTGAAGTCCCTACTTCTTCCATCGTTGAAGAAAGTGGGCTCTACTTTTAATCCGAGATCTTTGGTGATATCAAAATCCGATAACTCGGCGTCAACGTATGCGTCGATAACCGACAAGAGGTATACTCCGATGAAAGCAAAGATACTCATGTCGCGCTGACGACGATAGGCATCCTTTCTTTTCTTGAAGATTTCCTTGAATCGTTCTTCTTCTCCCGCAATGTTGTAGCTTGGTGGGAGGAAGTCTTCGTAGCTCTTGGTGTTTACATCATCGTCCATGATGTCCAGATAAGCCTGCGAATAATCCTTGTACATCTGGTTGTTCCAGTTCAGGGCGTATGCACATCCTACGAAACCACCGTATACGATAGGGAGTTTCCAATACTTGCGGTTATATATTTGTCCGCCACCTGGGAATACCATGGCTAACCATACGGAACGGTTCGAGTCGGGCACGAATCGTTTCTTTGGCAATGAAGTTGGCGTTTGATTGATGGAGGTTGCCTCCATAACCATATCCGTAGTGTCTATCGGAGCCTGCAACAATTCCAACTCTTGCTTGTTTCTTCTACCCAAACTATCTGCCAAGATGGAGTCTTTCGGGAGGGTAACTGCCGATGCCTTCAAGGAATCTCGAGGGATGCCCTTACGTCGTTGCAAGGCGTTCTGAGCAGATGCTTCCAAGCCTCCCATACCGAACTGGAACAGGAGGCTGATGAGTATCATGATATATGTAGTCCGTATCTTTCCCAAAACTTAGTTCTCTTTTTTTAATGAGTCGAGGATTTCCATGATGCGTTCCAAATCCTCTTCATTGTTGAATGGTATACTGATTTTTCCTTTACCTTTGGCTGTACAGGACAACTGTACTTTTGAACCGAAGAATCCGCACAGATGTTGTTGTAACATCATGTATTCTTCGGACAATTTGCTGCCTGCGGCCTTGATTTTCTTTCCACCGCTTTCGATGGTTTCGCCGGCTGTAAGAGCCTTGACAATTTCTTCCACCTTCCGCACGGAATAGCCTTGTGACTGGATTTCGTTGAAAATACGGATTTGTATTTTGGGGTCGTCCAAAGCCAAGAGGGCACGGGCATGTCCCATGTCTATTTCCTTGTTCTTCAGTGCCACTTGAATAAGGGCAGGGAGCTTCAACAAGCGCAAATAGTTGGCAATGGTGGTGCGCTTTTTGCCTACTCGTTCGCTGAGTCGCTCCTGAGTGAGGCCGTACTGTTCCAAAAGGTGCTGATAGGCCAATGCGATTTCCAACGAATTGAGGTCTTCACGCTGGATGTTCTCTATCAACGCCATTTCCATTACATTCTCATCGTCGGCGGTGCGGATGTAGGCTGGTACGCTTCTCAATCCGGCTTGGATGGAAGCACGATATCTACGTTCGCCGGCAATGATCTGATAGGAATCTTCGCTCAATTGGCGAAGGGTAATCGGCTGGATGATTCCGATTTCGGCAATAGAGTCGGCCAACTCCTGCAAGGCCACCGGATCGAACTCACGGCGTGGCTGGTTGGGATTGACGGAGATTTTGCTCAGCTCGATTTCGTTGATGGATGAGGAACCCGATGTCTTGACTTCTTCGGTAGAAATCAAGGCGTCCAATCCGCGTCCCAAAGCAAATTTCTTCTGTACTGCCATATCGTTTTCTTACTTGTTGTTCTTAGTGATAATTTCCTTCGCCAATGCCAAATGGTTCTTTGCGCCGTTGGAGTCCGCATCGTAAAGAATAGCGGGAATCCCGTGGCTGGGCGCTTCGCTCAGCTTGACATTGCGGTGTATAATCGTCTTGAATACCAGTTCCTGAAAATGTCTCTTCACTTCATCGTATATCTGATTGGCCAAACGGAGGCGCGAATCGAACATGGTGAGCAGGAAACCTTCGATTTCCAAAGCTGGATTCAGTTTCGACTTGATAATCTTTATCGTATTCAGCAACTTGCTGATTCCTTCCAAGGCGAAATATTCGCATTGCACAGGAATGATGACCGAATCGGCCGCAGTAAGTGCATTAATGGTAATCAGTCCTAACGAAGGAGAGCAGTCTATGAGGATATAGTCGTACTCGTTCTTCATCGGTGCCAATAGTTTCTTCATAATGTTTTCCCGACTGTCGAGGTTCAGCATTTCGATCTCCGCACCTACGAGGTCGATGTGCGAAGGAATGATGTCCAATCCGTCGATGTCGGTTGTATAAATTGCTTCTCTGATGTCCGTTTGGTTGATAAGGCATTCGTATACCGAACATTCCACTTCCTTCAAGTCCACACCCAATCCGGACGATGCATTCGCCTGAGGGTCAGCATCAATCACCAGTACCTTCTTCTCCAATGTAGCCAGAGATGCAGCGAGGTTGATGGTTGTTGTTGTCTTTCCCACGCCACCTTTCTGATTGGCTAAAGCAATAATTTTTCCCATAATCATCTAGTTTTTCTCGGTGCGAAATAACAAATAATCGGTGAGAGCACCTACTAATTTGGGCAGACTTTCGCAAAACTGTTGATAACTCAAGGGTTTTGTTAATAACTAACGTGGCAAAGATAAGTAAATTTTCTAAAACTCATGCCGGAAGTTCGTCGAAAGGTTGTATCTTTACGGAATATTAAGAAGGAAAGGAATAATTATGAAGAATGAAAAACCATTGATATTGATATCGAACGACGACGGGTTTTCGTCAAAGGGCCTCGGCGTTTTGGTCGAAACGCTTGCAGGTTTGGGTGAAATTGTGGTAATGGCTCCGGACGGACCTCGATCGGGTGCTTCGGCTGCGATTACTTCCGAATTCCCCGTCCGTTATTATAAGGTAAAGGAAGAAAAAGACTTGTCTATCTATAAATGTACGGGTACTCCGGTGGATTGTGTGAAGCTCGCCATGTTCGATCTCTTGCCCCGTTGTCCGGATTTGGTGATTGGTGGAATCAATCATGGCGACAATTCGGCCGTGAACGTTCACTATTCGGGCACCATGGGTGTGGTTCTCGAAGGTTGTATGAAGGGTGTTCCAGCCATCGGCTATTCCTTGTGTGACCATGATGCCGATGCCGATTTCACTCCGATGTTGCCTTACGTTCGTCGCATTGCCGAAGAAGTCTTGACTCATGGTCTCCCGAAAGGCACTTGTCTGAATGTAAATGCACCGAAGGGTGCCGAATTGAAAGGTGTTCGTATCTGTAGAATGACCGATGCCAGCTGGGGAAACGAATGGGCTCGTGGCCAACATCCTAAGGGAGGAGAATACTTTTGGCTCACCGGAAAGTTCACGAACAATGAACCCGAAGCAGAGGA
Organism: Bacteroidaceae bacterium; assembly: GCA_017558175.1. Taxonomy (GTDB): domain Bacteria; phylum Bacteroidota; class Bacteroidia; order Bacteroidales; family Bacteroidaceae; genus Phocaeicola. The sequence goes on along the minus strand of JAFYWH010000136.1, from coordinate 28,487 downwards.
ATCCGATCGTTGGGCATTGGAGCATGGATATGTAGCCATTACCCCTATTCAGATAGATATGACGGCTTATGCCATGATTAATGAACTGAGAAACTGGAACTTGAACGTATGAAATATTATTTGATAGTAGGCGAGGCTTCTGGAGACTTGCATGCATCCAATTTGATGCGTGCCTTAAAGGAGCGTGATCCTCAAGCGGATTTCCGTTTCTTTGGTGGCGATTTGATGAAAGGCGTAGGTGGAACCCTTGTGAAGCATTACAAGGACTTGGCCTATATGGGATTCATTCCAGTGCTTTTGCATCTGCGAACCATCTTCAAGAACATGGACTATTGTAAGCAGGATATCGTCGCTTGGCAACCGGATGTGGTCATTTTGGTGGATTATCCGGGGTTCAACTTGAAGATAGCCGAATATATCAAGAAGAACACCACTATACCTATTTATTATTATATCTCTCCCAAGATTTGGGCATGGAAGGAATATCGCATCAAGAACATCAAGCGGGATGTGGACGAGCTTTTTTCCATTCTTCCTTTCGAGGTGGACTTTTTCAAGGGGCACCAGTATCCCATTCATTATGTGGGAAATCCGTGCGTAGATGCGGTTGATACCTATCAGAAGAATCATGCCGAGACTTTCGAAGAGTTTGTAGCATCCAATTCTTTGTCAGGCAAGCCGATTGTAGCTTTGTTGGCCGGTAGCCGAAAGCAAGAAATCAAGGATAATCTTCCGATGATGTTGGAGGCTGCCAAGCCTTTTGTGGATAAGTATCAGTTGGTATTGGCCGGTGCTCCGGGCATCGATCCGATTTATTATCAGGAGTATGTGGGTAACGATGTGCCGGTGAAGATTATTTTCGGACAGACTTATCGTTTGTTGCAACAAGCCAGTGGTGCATTGGTCACATCGGGTACAGCTACGTTGGAAACAGCACTCTTCCGTGTGCCTCAGGCGGTTTGTTATTACACGCCGGTGGGCAAATTGATTGCTTTCTTGCGTCGCCATATCTTGAAGGTGAAGTACATTTCTTTGGTCAATTTGGTGGCAAACAAGGAAGTCGTTCGTGAATTGGTAGCCGATACTATGACGGTAGCTAACGTTCGTTCCCAATTAAATGCTTTGCTTAACGATGAGGAATATCGTGAACAGATGCTGAAGGAATACGACCGGATGATAAAAATATTAGGCCCGGCAGGAGCATCCCACCAGGCCGCATCGAAAATGATTGAATTGCTTTCTGTTAGAAAAGAGTAATGAAATAGAGGTATACTACGGCCGCTGGAACTGCCATAATGGTACTGTCGAAGCGGTCGAGTGCGCCTCCATGCCCTGGAAGCAAGTTTCCTGAATCCTTGATACCCAAGTGGCGCTTCATCAATGATTCGGTCAAGTCTCCCCATGTACCGAATACCACCACTACCAACGACATACCTACCCAAGCTGCTGTCGACATGATAGGGAAGAAGTGTGCCAATGCAAACGAAGCTGCGATACTAAGGGTAGCTCCACCAATTGAACCTTCCCATGACTTCTTAGGAGAAACACGCTTGAACAACGGATGCTTGCCGAACAATACGCCTGTGCAATAAGCGCCCGAGTCGTTCACCCAATTGAAGATGAAGATAGACAATGGAAGGATGAATTGGTATTGCGAAGCCGATTCCCAATCGTTGGAATGGAAGGCTAATACATTCAACAAGGCGAATGGAAGACCTACATAAAGCTGGCTGAACATGGCGTATGCCCAACTGTTCAATGGATTTTCCTTCTTCAAATAAAGCTCGCTTATCATTAAATAGATAATAATAATAAGGTATGGAATGAAGATGCCGGTTTGAGCCGGATTCATGCCATAGTAGAAGAAGCAGAGGAACAAGGATACGCTACCCAACACGCAAATATTGCGGTTCATTTTAACTCCTTCCTGTTGGTTCATCAAGTTGCAGAACTCAGCTGTTGCCAAAGCACTGATGATGCAGAACAACAATCCGAAAGACAACGGACCTCCAATCATACAGCCTATCAATACGGCTACGAATATCAGACCTGTAATTGCGCGTTGAATAAAATTTTTCATGTCAGTATGGGTGTTAAGTAATTTTTATGCTTCTTTGTTTTCCAATAATGGTGTTTCTTCCGGAGTTGTTTCTTCCGGCAAAACGCTTTCTTCCTTCTGGTTCATGATTTCTTCCGAACGTGATGTCCAAGGACGCTTGCCAAAGATTTTTTCTACATCTTCCGCAAAAATCACTTCCTTTTCAATCAACAATTGGGCCAATTGGTTGTGACCTTCCTTGTGGGTAGTCAATACTTCCTTGGCGCGTTCGTATTGTTCGTTGATCATGCGCTTTACTTCTTCATCAATCAACTCTGCTGTACGTTCACTATATGGTTTGTTGAATGAATACTCTTCATTATTATAATAGCAGACGTTTGGCAACTTGTCGCTCATGCCAGCATAAGCAATCATGCCATACGCTTGCTTGGTTACTCTTTCCAAGTCGTTCATGGCGCCGGTTGAAATATGTCCGATGAACAATTCTTCAGCTGCACGACCACCTAAGGTAGCACACATTTCATCCAACATCTGTTCTTTGGTAGTGATTTGGCGTTCTTCCGGCATGTACCAAGCTGCTCCCAAAGCACGTCCACGAGGTACGATGGTTACCTTAATCAATGGATTGGCGTGTTCCAAGAACCAAGAAATGGTAGCGTGACCAGCCTCATGAAGGGCGATAGAACGCTTTTCATGCATGGTCATGATCTTGGTCTTCTTTTCCAAACCACCGATAATGCGGTCTACGGCATCCAAGAAATCTTGTTTGCCTACAGCATTCTTCTTATGGCGGGCAGCAATCAAGGCTGCTTCGTTACATACATTCGCAATGTCCGCACCACTGAATCCCGGTGTTTGGCGGGCAAGGGTATCAGGATCTACAGTGTTGTCCAGTTTCAATGGCTTCAAGTGTACTTCGAATACTGCCTTACGTTCGTTCAAGTCAGGCAAGTCTACATGAATCTGTCGGTCGAAACGTCCGGCACGAAGAAGTGCCTTGTCCAAAATGTCGGCGCGATTGGTAGCTGCCAAAATGATGACACCACTATTGGTGCCGAAACCATCCATCTCGGTGAGCAACTGGTTCAACGTGTTCTCGCGTTCGTCGTTACCTCCCATGTTTGGACCCTTGCTACGGGCACGACCTACTGCATCGATTTCGTCGATGAAGATGATACAAGGAGCCTTTTCTTTAGCTTGACGGAACAAGTCGCGTACGCGAGATGCACCTACACCCACGAACATTTCTACGAAGTCGGAACCCGACATGGAGAAGAATGGAACATCGGCTTCGCCAGCTACGGCTTTGGCCAACAAGGTCTTACCGGTTCCCGGAGGGCCTACCAACAAAGCTCCTTTAGGAATCTTACCACCCAATTCGGTATATTTTTGTGGTTGCTTCAAGAAATCGACAATTTCCTGAATTTCTTGCTTGGCACCTTCTTGTCCGGCTACATCTTTAAAGGTAATCTTGATGGCATTGTTCCCTTTCTCATAAACTTGTGCTTTGCTCTTGCCTACAGAGAATGGGTTGACACCACCTCCGCCACCACCTCCCATGCGACGCATGATGAATATCCAGATGGCAATGATGAAGAAGATAGGAGCGATGTTCCAGAAGATTGTACCGAACATGTCGGATTTCTTTTCATAGCTGATTTCGCCGGTGAAGTTACCATCTTCTTGTGCTTTTTCGAGGAACTTGTCCAATGTTTCCATCGAACCTACTTCCACGTGCATAGATGGACTTCTGCCTACCTTTTTATAATCGTCCTTGAATACTTCCTTTACGAATTCCGGCTTGATGAACATATCTACCGTATTGTCGTTGTAGGCAATGATCTTGCTGGCATATCCCTTGTTTACCATGGTCTTGAATTCGGTGTACGACAATTGCTTGTCGATGCCGGAACTTCCGTCACTCGTAAAATAAAGGTATGCAATGGTCATTGCTATGAACATGTACAACCAGCTTAAGTTGAAGCGTGGCATGTTCATCTTGGGTTTATTGTTGTTTGTTTCGTTCATTTCTTATTTATAATGAATAGTTAGTCAATGTCTGGAATGTAAGTCAATTTGGCGTCTGCCCACAAATTTTCCAAATTATAGAATTCTCTCACTTCGGGCAGGAAGATGTGTACCAATACGTCGCTATAATCCATGGCTACCCATTGTGCATTGCGAACTCCGTCGATAGCAGATGGCTTCTCGCCAGTTTCTTCGTGTACGATGTCCCATACCGAATCGGTAATGACGGATACTTGGCTTGGGGAGTTCCCTTGGCAGATTACAAAATAGTTGCAAATGGTATCGTTGATTTCAGTCAAATCGGCAACTACGATTTTTTGACCTTTCTTTTCCTGGATACCTTCTGTTATCTTTTTTACTAATAATTCTGTTTGATTCATTCTTGTTTTATTGTCAACTGAAATAAAGTTTGTTCTTTGGGGTAAAAAACAAAGTACAAAGATACTTGGTTTTGCTTTATGAATGAAAAAAAGGGGGTGAAATCTGCCTTGTTTTTGATTTTTTAAGGCCAAAAAACCAAGAAAATCATTTTTTTTCGAAAAAAGTAGTGGAAAAATTTGGAGTGTGCTAAAAAAGCAGTATCTTTGCATCGTCAAAACAGAACGGGTGGTTCTGATGAAAGATTGGACTATGGTGTAATGGTAACACAACAGATTCTGGTCCTGTTTTTCCAGGTTCGAGTCCTGGTAGTCCAACTGAAGTGCAGAGGTTTTCTTCTGCACTTTTTTTATGTCTAAGTTCTAACAAGAAGGGTGGAGGTAAGAAGGATTTGAGTATATAATATAAATAAAGGTGAAGCTTAATGCCTCACCTTTTCTTTTTTATTCTTTGATGGATTCGTCGATTACTGCAATTTTCTGGGTAATCAATTCCAAATCTGCTTTCAATTTGTCTATCTTGCGGTTCAATTCGCTGACGAGGCTATTGCCCTTCTTGGAAGAACTGGTCAAGAAGCCGATGTTGTTTTCGTAAGTCTTGATTTCGCTCTTCATATTTTCGTAAGCACGAACCAATTTTTCGCGTTCGCGGAGTAAGTTTGTCTCCTTGTTGATGTTCGATTTGAAGTTGTTCAACTTCTTCTTTGAAGCCGACAAGTTCAATTTGTCGAACAATGCATCTACTACAGTACGGTATTGCTTGTAGATCTTATCCTTGTCCTTAAACGGTACATGACCGATGCTGTTCCATTCTTTCATCAATTCGCGGATGATGTTACCGCTCTTTTCCGATGGAGACTCTTCTTTATTGATGGCGTTCAGTTTTTCGATGATAGTCTTCTTCTTATCCAAGTTTTCTTGTTCGGCTGTACGATGAACGGCTTCGGCCTTGCTCTTCTGTTCGAAGAAGTAGTCGCAAGCGGTTACGAAACGTTTCCAGATAGGTTCAGAGAACTTCTTGGCTACCGGACCTACTTCCTTCCATTCCTTCTGAAGCTTGGTGAGGATGTCGGCTGTAGCTTTCCAATCGGTGCTGTCTTTCAACGATTCTGCCTTTTCGCACATCTGTTTCTTCTTTTCCAAGTTGTCGTTCATGCTGCCCTTCAAAGTCTTGAAGTGGTCTGCCTTACGCTTGAAGAAATCGTCGCAAGCTGTACGGAAACGTTCGAAAATCTTGGTGTTCATCTTCTGAGGTGCAAAACCGATGGTCTTCCATTTAGCTTGGAGAGCCAATACTTCTTCGGTTTTGTCGTGCCAATCTTGGAAAGTGATCATCTTGTCGTACTCCATCGCTTCCACGATTTCGCAGATGACGGTCTTTTCGTCCAAATTGCGTTGTTCTCTTTCCTTGATTTCCTCGAAATGCTGCTGATGACGACGGTTGATGATGGTAGATGCCGCCTTGAACCGGTTCCAGATTTCTTCGCGTTGTTCCTTGGCTACCGGACCGGCTTCGCGGAATTCCTGATGAAGCTTCTGCAACTGATGGAAAGCAGAAATCACATCTTCCTCTTGAGTCAACTTTTCGGCAGCTTCGCAAAGGCCGAGCTTGATTTCAAGGTTCTTCTTGAAGTCGTATTCGCGGAATTCGTGGTTGAGCTTGAGCAAATCGTAGAACTTTTCGGTCTGCAATTGGTAGCTTTTCCATATTTCGTTTACCTTGGCAGCCGGAATGTTCTTGATTTCGTTCCATTCTGCCTGGAGTTTCTTGAATTCGTTGTATGCCTTGTTGGCTTCTTCCGGAGATTCGGCCAACTCCTTCATGCGTTCAATGATAGCCAGCTTCTTTTCCAAGTTTTCAAGCTTTTCCTGTTCTTCTTCAGCTTTCAAAGCGTTCAATTTTTCTTTGATGGACCCCATGATTTCTTTGAACTGTATTTCAGACTCATCCTTAGGGCTGACGAATGCTTCCGGATTGCCACCGTTCTCTTCGAATGACTTACGAGCGGCTTCTACTTCGGCATTACGCAGGCGGTAGAATGTTTGTTTCAATGCATCAAGTTCGGTCTTGTCCGCTGGTTCTTCCTGTTGGTTAAGGGCTTGTAAACGGGCAATAACATCTTCCTTCGATTGGATAGGAGTGGCAGTAACTTCGGCTACTGCTGCTACTTCGGCTGCTTCTTGTACGGCAACTTCAGTTAAGGGGCGATTTTCATTTGAGTCCATCATATAGATTTTAAAGGTCAACTATCATTGTATGTATAAACATACGTTTTACAAAATAAGCGAAATATTTTAGTATTTCATAACTTTTGGGGCGTTTTTTCGTTTATCCGTTATACTTTTTAAGATAAAAGTACGGTAATACCCATGTATAGCATCATGCCGATAATGTCGTTTGTAATGGAGATAAACGGACCAGTAGCGATAGCTGGGTCTATTTTGAGCTTTTCCAAGGTCATCGGGACAAGGGTTCCGAAGATGGAAGCGAACATTACTACGGCAAACAAACTGAGTGATACCGAATAAGATACCGTAGCTGTAGCTCCAAAACGTATGAAGTTATAAATATACACCAGCATGGAGATGATGGTGGCATTGATCAATGCTACTACCGATTCTTTCAGAATCTGCTTCCAGGTGTTGTTGGCATCGAGGGAGCTGTTGGCCAAACCTTGTACCACCAACGCCGACGATTGTGTACCCACGTTACCCCCGGTACCACCAATCAATGGAATGTAGAGTGCCATTTCGGGATGAGCGGCAAAGGTAGAGTCGAAATTACCCAAAATCATGGAGTTTCCGATACCCCCCAACATACCGATGAGCAACCAAGGCAAACGTGCCGACGTTTGACGCAAAACGCTGTCGTCCGTTTCTACGTCCTGCGAGAGACCGGAAGCCAACTGGTAATCGCGTTCGGCCTGTTGACGAACTTCGTCCATCACGTCGTCTACGGTGATTCGGCCCACGAGGCGACCGATGCTGTCGACTACCGGAACGGCCACGAGGTTGTACTTCTCGATGGTCTGGATCACTTCGTCCACCGGTGTATCAACGTGAACGGAGATAGGCTCCTTGCGCATGACGTGCTTTACTTTCGAAACGGAAGGACTGGTAATCATCCGCTTCAATGGGAATACACCACGGAGGCGCTCTTCATCGTCTACCACATAAACGTAGTAGATTTCGTCCATTTCTTCGGCTTGGATACGCATTTCGCGAAGACATTCCGGCATACTCCAGTTCTCCTTCACGATGACCATTTCCGTACCCATGAGACCACCGGCGGTATCTTCGTCGTACTTCAAGAGGTCTACGATGTCGCCCGCTTGTTCGATGTCTTCGATGTGCGAGAGGATTTCCTCCTGCTTCTCTTCGTCCATCTCACGGATAATGTCTACCGCATCGTCGGAGTCCATGTAGTCCACGAACCGTTTGGCGATGGTTTCAGACGGGAGGATGTCGAGGAAGTCCTTACGGGCGTCCTCATCCATTTCGGTCAGCACCTGAGCTGCCGTTTCATTATCGAGTTGAGTGTAGATGAAGCGTGCTTCTTCCACATCCAGTTCGTCACAAAGTTCTGCTATATCCGCAGGGTGCAGGTCGACGAGCAATTCCTTGATGGCTTTCGCATCCTTTTGCTCAATCAGCTCTTTGATTTGGTCAAATTCCAATTCTTCCCATTCTTTCATCCTACACGTTCTTATTTAAATGTATAACAAAGGTTCTTTTTACTGCTGCTGACGGCTTTCGGCCAAGGCAGCTTCCACGCGGTTGGTCAGCTCCACGAACTCCTGAACGGAGAGTTGTTCCGGTCGCTTGTTGAAAATCGGGTCGGCGCTCAGCGGATGGCTCTTGTCCAAGATGCTTGCAATGGAGTTGCGGAGCGTCTTACGTCGCTGGTTGAAGGTGGTCTTTACAATCAGCTTGAAGAGCTTCTCGTCGCATCCCAAGTCGGTAGTCTCGTTGCGGGTCATGCGGATGACGGCACTCTTCACCTTTGGAGGCGGATTGAACACGTGTTCGTGCACCGTAAAGAGATATTCCACCTTGTACCAAGCCTGGATCAGCACGCTCAAGATGCCGTAAGTCTTGCTTCCCGGACCGGCTGCAATGCGTTCGGCCACTTCCTTCTGAATCATGCCCGTACAGCAAGGAATGAGGTCCTTGTAGTCCAGCATCTTGAAGAAAATCTGGCTCGATATGTTATAAGGGTAGTTGCCCGTCAGTACAAACGGATTTCCCTCGAAAGTGTTTTCCAACTTCAGCTTCAGGAAGTCGTCTTCGATGATGTGGCCTTCCAATGCTGCGAAGTTCTCCTTCAGATAAGCCACCGATTCGAAGTCCAGTTCCACGACCTTCACTTCACGGTTCTTCTGCATCAGGAATTGGGTGAGTACCCCCATGCCCGGACCTACTTCCAAAATAGGGAGATCAGGACACGTGTCTACCGTATCGGCTATGTCTTTTGCGATACCTAAATCCCTCAAAAAGTGTTGTCCTAAGAATTTTTTCGGTTTAACGAGTCCCATTTTAATATTTTTTGCTTAAGTGAATGATTCGGTTTGTTTCTAAGATACTATCTTTGCATCATGCAAATATAAGCATTGTAATTTAAAAAATCGTCTTATTTTGGAAGGAACTGAAAGAAAAAAGATAATCAAGAAGGTCTTGCAGGTGGTTTTTCCGCTTCTGTTGGGGCTGTTTATACTCGTTTGGGTCTATCGTGACTTCAATTTCCAGCGGGTAGGAGAGGTGCTGACCGGCGGAATGGACTACGGATGGATAGCCCTTTCGCTTGTTTTCGGTGTTTTTGCCAACCTTTTCCGCGGCTGGCGATGGAAACTGGCGTTGGAACCCTTGAACGAACATCCCAAAATGGCCAATTGCGTGTATGCCATCTTCATCTCTTATGCCTCGAACCTCGTGATTCCGCGTGTGGGTGAGGTGAGCCGATGTGGTGTGCTCTCGAAGTACGATGGCGTGTCGTTCTCCAAATCCTTGGGTACGGTGGTGTCTGAACGCATGATCGATACCCTTTGTGTAGGCCTGATTACCGGCTTGGTACTCGTGTCGCAGATGCCGGTTTTCGCCACTTTCTTTGCCGAAACGGGAACCAATGTGAGCCGATATGCCGAGGTGCTTACCTCCGGACATTTCTACCTCATCGTGGTTTGTGCCCTTGCAGCCCTCCTGCTGGTGTTCTTCCTGATACGCAATGTGGCCCTTTTTGCCAAGCTGAAGGGCATTCTTCACAACGTGTGGCAAGGCATCGTAGCCTTGAAGGACATCAAGCAGATTCCTATATATATAATGTACACGATAGGCATCTGGGTGTGCTACTTCCTGGAGTTCTACCTCACCTTCTATGCCTTCGGCTTCTCCGCCCATTTGGGTCTCTCGGCCGGACTGGTCATGTTCGTGGTAGGCACTCTGGCAGTCATTGTGCCCACTCCCAACGGGGCCGGACCGTGGCACTTTGCGGTGATGACCATGATGGTGCTTTATGGGGTTAGAAAAGAAGATGCAGGAATTTTTGCGCTTTTAGTGCATGGAATTCAAACCTTTTTACTAATTTTGTTGGGAATATATGGATTATTGGCTTTGCCATTCATTAATAAAACTAAATAACTATGGACACAATTCTTTCTCTTGCTCCGCAGAATGTGTGGAAGCATTTTCATTCGTTGACTCAAATACCTCGTCCTTCCGGTCATCTGGAAAAGGTTCAGGCATTCTTGCTGGACTTCGGGAAGAGTATTGGTGTAGAAACTTCAATGGACGAAGTAGGCAACATCATCTATCGCAAGCCTGCTACTCCGGGTATGGAAAACCGTAAGACTATCATTCTTCAGGCTCACATGGACATGGTGCCACAGAAGAACAACGATACTGTACACGATTTCGTGAACGACCCTATCCAAACATACGTTGATGGCGAATGGTTGAAGGCTAAGGGTACTACTCTCGGTGCCGACAATGGTATGGGTGTAGCTGCTATCATGGCTGTATTCGAAGACAACACATTGGTACACGGTCCGTTGGAAGCGTTGATTACTTCTGACGAAGAAACTGGTATGTACGGTGCATTCGGCTTGAAGCCAGGTACAGTGAACGGCGATATCCTCTTGAACCTCGACTCTGAAGACGAAGGCGAACTTTACATCGGTTGTGCAGGTGGTGAAGACCTCAGCGCTACTTTGGAATACAAGGAAGTGGAAACTGATCCGGAAGACGTAGCTTTGAAGGTAACTTTGAAGGGTCTCCGCGGTGGTCACTCAGGTTTGGAAATCAACGAAGGTCGTGCTAATGCCAACAAGTTGATGGCTCGTTTCATCAGCCAGGTGATTGCTTGCGACGAAGCTTGCCTCGTTTCTTGGAACGGCGGTAACATGCGTAACGCTATCCCACGCGAATGTGAAGCAGTTATTACTATCCCTGCATCGGAAGAAGAAGATGTATTGGCATACGTACAGGAATGCGAAACTTTGTGGAACGAAGAATACCACGTACACGAAACACCAATCAGCTTCAAGGCAGAACGCGTGGAATTGCCTAAGTACATGGTTCCTGCAGAAATCCGCGACAACTTGGTAGATGCTATCTACGCTTGCCACAACGGCGTTCTCCGCATGATTCCTACTATCCCTGATACAGTTGAAACATCGAACAACCTCGCTATCATCACTATCGGCGAAGGTAAGGCTGCTATCAAGGTGTTGACTCGTAGCTCACGCGACTCAATGAAGGACTACTTGAACACCAGCATCGAAAGCTGTTTCTCAATGGCTGGTATGGAAGTTGTTCGCTCTGGTAGCTACTCTGGTTGGGAACCAAACGTGAACTCACCTATCTTGAAGGCTATGAAGGAATCTTACAAGGCTCAATTCGGTGTTGAACCTGCCGTTAAGGTTATCCACGCTGGTTTGGAATGCGGTATCATCGGTGCTGTAATGCCAGGTTTGGACATGATTTCATTCGGTCCTACACTCCGTTCTCCTCACTCACCAGACGAACGTTGCTTGATTCCTACCGTACAGAAGTTCTACGACTTCCTCGTGGCTACTTTGGCTAACGCACCGGTAAAGGAATAATTTCAAGGTATAAATAAACGGAAGGGGGGGGCTCTTTTTTGGGGCCCCTTTTTGTGTGCTCTGTGGTAGGGTTGAAAAGTGATGTTCGATGAAAGTTGCGGGTTGCGGGTTGCGTTTTGTCCGAATTGGGAAGATGGGAAATATGTCATTTATCCGTATTAGGATTAGGTAAAACATGCATTTTATCCGTATTAGAAAAGTGGAAAACATGTCATTTATCCGTATTAGAACAAAATAAGTTGTATATTTGTAGCAGGTGTTAAGTGCCTTATGATGTAATTTTTGTTTTAACTATAATAGTTGGTAAGCCATGTCTAAATCCTTAAGTTATGCAGAGTTTAAAAGGCGTGCAAGAGCGCATCAAGTAGATTTTAGAGAAAAAGAATTGAAGGTTGGATACTATAAATATCCCAATGTTCTCAATTATGCTGATGCACGGAAAGGACTAGTATTTTATGAGCGTTTCAGGGATGAAATATTGGCAGAACTTAAAAAGCCAATACCCAATACTTCGTCTGCTCCAAGTGGACAAATGCTTGCAAATCTGTTAAGGAGCGAACATATCCCATACAATATATTTTTCCCCATGAGTAAAGACAAGGAGGGGTGTGCTGCCTTATTTAACCATATCATGGGTAGAGATGAAATATCGAAGGTTACAGATATTCAAATAGAATTCCATCCGGAACCGATTGAAAATTACTTATCCGATCATACAGCTTTTGATGTTTATATTTCGTATATAGATGTAAAAGGCATGGCATGTGGCATTGGAGTTGAAGTAAAATATACGGAAAAAGAGTATCCGTTGAAGAAGGGTACCAGCGAATATAACCATATAAAGGATGAAAACGGAAATACACGTCTTTTCGCAAACTATCTTAACGCTACGGTAAATAGTGGATATTTTAGAGAAGATGTCTCTTATGATGCTCTTATATCGAATAAATTTAGACAAATTTGGAGAAACCATATTCTTGGAGCTTCGATGGTCCTGAAGGGGGATATTGCAAAATTCACCAGTATGACTATTTTCCCTAAGGCGAATGTGCACTTCTACAATGATGCAATGCCCAAATATAAAGAATTGTTGTCCGATACCGGTGTGAATTCGTTTATTCCGTTGACTTATGAAGAACTTTTTGACTTGATGAAGAAGTACCTCAAAGTGGAAAATGGCAATGAATGGACTGAATATCTTATTCGACGTTATTTGCTTCCATGTGATTAAATTTGCTGTTTAGCAATATATCTCTTTTAGGTGTATTTTGTGACTTGCAACCGAAAGTTGCGGGTTGCGGGTTGCGTTTTCACCAGCGCTAAAAAAGAATTTTTCTTGAAAATAATTCGATTTTCGCTTGACTCGAACCTTGGGTCATGGCCTAACTTTGCACTTGCTAGCTAAAAAACGTACGAGTATGAGATTCAAAACAAGATTAAAAATCGGAGAGTTTTCGCGCTTGATGCAGGTGACGGTCAAGACCTTGCGTCATTACGAGCAAAAAGGACTGCTGATACCAGAGGAAGTGGACCCATGGACGGGATACCGCTTCTACAGCATCGGCCAAATGCTGAGGCTGAACTCCATACGCCAATTGCAACGGCTCGGGTTCTCGCTCGAAGAGATCAAGGATTTGTTCGAGGGCGAGTCGCATGTACCAAGCATTGAGCAACTGACGATGAAGATTGAGGAAACGGAAAAGCTGCTTCAGCAACTCCTGATACGACGCTGTCAACTGCAGGAGTGGGTGGACTCTCGTAAAGAAGTAAAGATTATGGAAAAATTCAGTATCCAATCATTGCCGGAAGTCATTGTGGCTTCGCATCGTGAAGTCATTGCCGACTATTCCGCATTAGGCATGTTGTGTTATAGCGTTATCGGTCCGGAAATGCAACGGTTGGGGTGCAAATGTCCGCCTCCGGGCTATTGTTTCACCATCGAACACCAGCAAGAATACACGCCTACGAACATCGACATCGAGTACTGCGAACAAGTGGAAGAAATGGGTGCAGATAGCAGTATCATTCAGTTCAAGCGCCTTCCGGAAGTGCCGAAAGCACTCTGCATGAAGCACTACGGCCCGTACGAACGTTTCTACGAGTCGTTCACCGAAGCTTTTGCTTACCTCGAGGAGAAAGGCTACAAGATAGCCGGCCATCCTCGCACTTGCTACGTCGATGGCATCTGGAACCAGGAAGACCCGGAGAAATGGCTATCCATTATTCAGATTCCGATAGAAGAGTAATCGTATAGCTTAACCACAGAAACGCAACCCGCAACCCGGTTGCGTTTTTGTTTTTGCATTCTATTTTCACCTACTCTATGAGGCCTGCGCAACGCAACTCTATATAGTATATTATTTTTTTTAATTTTATTTTATATATATAAGGTACACGCACGCACACGCGCACGCCAAAGGAAAGTCAAAAAAAGTTGCGGGTTGCGGGTTGCGTTTTTGAACCCTCCAAACAAGGCGCAACTACCTCACGGAAAGCGCAACCTTTCACCCCTTCGCCGGTGTCCGATTTTTGGGATGTTTTGCAAGTGTATCCATGTTTTATGCAAGATGCTTTGAACCTATGAGGCAAAGATGGAATTGCTTCCCAATGGGGGAGGTTACGGCTCTCCCAAATGTCGGACAATGGCTTCCACTTCCGGCTTGAGGAAGGTATGCCGACGAGGATTGTAGTGCATCGACTTGAGTTCCTCCTGCAACAGCGGACAACCGTTGATCCATCGGGTTAAGGTCTTCACGGCGCTGTCGGGATTACTGCATGGTTGGTAAAGCAAAGCCAGTTCGGCCTTGCCATAGGTACGTGATGTGAACATGTTTACAGGATTTTTTAGGTTTGACTTATGGTATAAAGATACGAAATTATTACCACTTATCCAAATATAACTCCGTCGATTTCACCTTAAAACAGACAAAAACCGACATTAACGGACAAAAACAGACAAAAACGGACATTGCGCTTTCGGCATGTATTATCTTTGCATAGTGATTCTTCGAAGATCACAAAATGCACACACTAATTACGAACCTTAACCCCCAAGCTATATATGAACATCGGGAAAAAACGCAACCCGCAACCCGCAACTTCGGTTGCTTCTGCTAAATCACGCATGCAGCACATTGCCGGAGGATTTACACCTTCTTTGCGATAATTAACACACGTAATCCCCGCTGTCCGAGCAAAAATCCGTATATTTGTTTATTCACCAATGCCGTTTGAAATTATGAAGACTAGAATATTCTTACTCGCCCTCTCGCTGGTGCTTGCCATAACCTTGCAGGCGCAGACATACCCTCAGCTGTGGAAGAACGTGGAGCAGATGGGGCAGCAGGACCTGCCGAAATCTGTGATAGCTGAGGCCAACAAGATATACCAAAAGGCCAAGGCCGAACGCAACGTGCCGCAGATGATGAAGGCCTACCTCACGATGATGGAGTGGCGAGGAAGCATCTCGCCCGATAGCGTGGCCGTGGATGTGAAAGGCTTGGAGGCATGGGCGCAAGAGCCGGACTTGGCGGTTCAGGACAAGGCGGTGCTGCATTCCATTCTCGGTGGCATCTTTATCCGCGAAGACTTTGCCAAGGGAAACCAATACCTGAATCTTTCCTTGAAGGACAGCCTGAAGCTGGTATCCTATCCGGCCGATAAGCTCGTGCCTATGGTGAAGACGGGAGAGACCAGCCGACTCTATTTCGATAACAACCTTTACGACCTCCTGGCCCGTCGTGCCGTCTTGCTTTGGGAGCGCCATCAGTGGCAGGTGGAACAGGAAAAGGTGCGGGCATCCATCCGCGATACCTACCAGTCGTTGTTGCATTTGTACAAGGCTAAGGGCATGCGTTCGGCATGGCTCCTGACCGCCCTCGATGCCTATCCGCAAGCTGACGAGAAGCAGCTCCGCGAGTGGATGAAGGAGTACGCCAACCTCGATGTGTGTGCCGAGGTGTATCTTCGATTGGCCAATGCCGGGATGAAGCTGAAGACGAAAGAACGTTTGGCCTTGCTTCAAGAGGCTATCCGCCGATATCCGCATTACAACCGCATCAATGCCTTGAAGAACGAGGAACGGAAGATTTTGAATCCTCGATTGCAATTGGAGTTGGGAGCCGTTTATCCCGAAAGTCCGATACGGATAGAGGCGAGTCACGCCAACCTGTCGGGCATCCAGTTGAAGGTATATCGGGTGAACCTTCCGGTGGAATCGCCTTCGTTGAGAAAAACCTCTTTTTCCAAGACAATCGGTGAATACGGCACCTTGATTCGTGACAAGCATTTCGACCTTCCGGCCACTCCCGACTATGAGATGCGTAAGGATGCGATAACCCTTGAAGGCTTGGAACTGGGACTTTATTACGCCTTGGCTACACCCGACGGACATCGGGATGCCGAAGTAGGGGTGCTGATACACGTCACAGGCTTGCAGATGATTCATCGGGCCTTGCCGGAGAATAAACAGGAAATCGTAGTGCTGGACAAGCGTAGCGGACATCCGGTTCCGGGAGCAGAAGTCAGAGTCTATCAGGTCAAGGGTGGAGGCTATGAATTGAAGGAAAGTCATGTTGCCAATGCCGAAGGTGTGGTGATGCTGCCGAAGGGCAAGGAGCGAAGTGTTTGTCTGCAGGCACAGACAGCCATGGATAAGGGCATGCCTATTTCTCACTCGTGGATGGGAGATAACAACTACAAGGTGACAGACAAGACCGAAGAGCATGTCGAGCTTATCACCGACCGTGGAATCTATCGACCGGGGCAGACCCTACATTATTCGGGCATCGTCTATAGCCAGCGGAAGGATGAGACACGGGCTAAGGAAGGGTCAACTTATACCATTAGCTTGATGGATGCGGATGGCAAGCTGGTGGAGAAGGGGGAAGTCAAGACCGATGCCTATGGAAGCTTCTCGGGTACGCTCGAGTTGCCGAAGTCGGGAAAGATGGGTCATTGGCGCTTGCAGACAAAGGGTGCATTGAGCGATTTCCGTGTGGAGGAATACAAGCGTCCTACTTTCGAGGTGACTTTCGATACCGTCCGGACAAGCTATCGGGCAGGCGATTCCATTCTTGTGACGGGAATGGCACGTACCTTTGCCGGAGCACCGGTACAAGGCGCGAAGGTGAAATACCAAGTAGTCCGATTGGAAAACAGCTATTGGCGAATAAGAGGCACAGAAACGAATCGGGTGGCCGGTGAGGCTGTGACCGATAATGAAGGACGTTTCGAAGTACCGGTGTATTTCCTCCCGATCAAGGAAGGCGTGCGGAGTTGGTATTACACTTACGAGGTGTCGGCCGATGTGACCAGCTTGGCAGGCGAGACACAAGAAGGCACGTTGGATTTGCCGTTGGGCAGTTCGTCGTTGAAGCTCTTCATCCCCGATTGGGAAGGAAAAACCATGATCAAGGAATACCCCAAGCAGTTGACCTTCCGCGTGAGCAATCTGATGAACGTACCGATGGATGCGGAGGTGGAATACGAAGTCCTCTCGCAAGGAAAAGTCGTGCTTCAAGGCAAGCAGGCATCGAACAAGCCTTTCATTCCGGAGGATATCTATGCCTTGCCATCGGGGTGCTATCAGCTGAAGGCAAGGGTAAGGGATGAACAAGGGATGGAAAATGACCAAACGGTAACATTTACCCTTTTGTCGCTGAACGACAAGCATTTGCCGGAAGGAACAGACGTCTGGTGCTATCAGCCAAGTGAGGAGTTTGGAACAGCCGGAACGGCTACCGTTTATTTCGGAAGCAGCGAGAAGGATGTCTATCTGTTCTATGATGTGATGTCGGGCAATGGTAAGATGGAACGTAAGCATCTGGAGTTTTCCGATTCGTTGCTAAGCTTCCGTTACACCTATCGCGAAGAATATGGCGATGGCTTGCGATGCTCTTTCGCCTTCTTGAAGAATGGAAAATTGCATACCAAGGAAGTGATCATTCAGAAACCGAAGCCCAATAAGGCTCTGCAATTGAAGTGGAAGACCTTCCGCGACAAGTTGCAGCCAGGAGCGAAGGAAACATGGACCTTGAGCATCCTCCGTCCGGACGGAAAACCGGCCGATGCCCAATTGTTGGCAACCATGTACGATGCCTCTCTCGATCGGTTGGCACCACATGCATGGCATTTCGGGTTGAACTTTGCAAGACGTTTCCCTAATTTTGATTGGATGACTGAATATGCGTATTCTCCTTATTGGTACTTCTATTTCCCTATCAAGATGCTGGAGTTTAACCCTTTGTCATATAGTACGCTGGAAATTCCGAAGAACCACATGGCGGAACTTCAAGGCATGCGGGTGTACAAAGCAGCTGCGGCTTTCGGAAGCGTGAGAAATACAGAAGATATGGTAGTCTTTGAGGAGGAAATCGTTCCGATAGTGCAGCAAAATTCGGCGATAGAAGAAGCGATTTTGGAATCCACCGATAAGGTTCAGCTTCGTACCAACTTTGCAGAGACCGCCTTCTTCTATCCGCAGCTCCGTACGGATGCCAATGGCGAAGTGAGCATCGAGTTTACACTTCCCGAAAGCCTTACCGAATGGAAGTTCATGGGGTTGGCGCATACCAAGGATATGGATTACGGAAGCCTTGTGGACAAGGTGGTGGCCAGCAAGGAATTCATGCTTCAGTCCAATCTTCCGCGCTTCGTGAGGGTGGGCGATCAGGTGAACATTTCGGCTTCGCTCATCAACCTTTCCGATAAAGAGGCGAAGGGTGTGGCAAGAATGGAAATCTTTGTGCCCGATACCGAAAAGGTTATCTTGTCGCAGAAATCTCCGTTTGTGGTGAAGGCCGGAGAAACGGGCAAGGTATCTTTCAGCTTCCAAGTGAGCGACAAGTACGAAGGATTGGCCGTTCGCATGGTGGCCGATGGCAATACGTTCAGCGATGGCGAACAACGTTATCTGCCGGTGCTCAGCGACAAGCAGAAGCTCACGGAAAGCATCTTGCTGAATACCAATGGCAAGGGTACGTTCACTTATTCGTTGGAGAGCTTGTTCAATCATCATAGCTCGTCGGTAAGCCGTCCGAAGATGGTGGTCGAGTTCACGGGCAATCCGGTGTGGTATGCCGTTCAAGCCTTGAAGGTGGTGGCCAATCCTGAAAACGACAATGCTCTTTCGTGGGCTTCGGCTTACTATGCCAATGCTTTGTTGGCGCATCTCGCCAAGGCGGAACCTCGCATAGCCGATTCGCTCAAGGTGGAGGGTATGGATGCCAAACTGGCGGAAGCGACCTTGAAACTGAAGGACTTGCAGCATACAGATGGCTCGTGGAGCTGGTACAAAGGCATGGGTGGAAGCTTGTATATCACGACCTCCATCACCCAACTCATAGCTCGCTTGCAGCAGCTGACCGGTGGTTTTGTGGATACCGAAGTCGTGAAGATGAACCAGCAGGCATGGGGCTATCTGAACAAGCGGTTGGCCGAAGAAGTGCAAGAAATGAAGGAAGCCGAAAAGAAGGGTGCCAAGGATATCAGACCTTCGGAAGTGGCTTTGCAATGTCTCTATACCGATGCTTTGGAGAAGAACCTTCGCATTCCGGTGGATATTCGGAACTACCTCATCTGCAAGTTGGAAGGTATGTCAGCACGATTGACCATCTACGGCAAAGCTTTGTCGGCCATCGTCTTAAAGGAGGCAGGCAAGGAAGTCATGGCCAAGGAATTCCTCGAGTCGTTGATGCAATATACCGTATCCAACGAGGAAATGGGTCGCTATTTCGATTCGCCCAAGGCGCATTATTCGTGGTTCAGTTACCGAATTCCGACTCAGGTAGCAGCCATCGAAGCTATCAAGCGGATAACGGGTGATGAGCAGATATTGGAAGAAATGAAGCAATGGCTCCTGAAGCAGAAGCAGACACAGGCTTGGGAAACGCCGGTAGCTACTACCGATGCCGTTTATGCTTTGCTCACCACGGGCAAGGATTGGTTGGACAATTCAAGTGCAGCAGTCATCCGTGTGGGTAAGGAAGTGATTCAGACTCCTGCCGATGCGTTGGGATATGTCCGTCAGGAAGTTTCCGGTAATGTCTTGAAGATTCGTCAAGCAACGGTTACCAAAGAATCGGCTGGCATCGGTTGGGGAGCCGTTTATGCTGAATTCGAGGAAGATATGGATAAGGTTTCCGCCCAAGGTAATGCCTTGAAGGTAGCTCGCACCATCTATAAAGATGGCAAACCATTGGCCGAAGGAGATGCCTTGATGGTAGGCGATAAGTTGGAGATTCGCCTTACTGTGGTGGCCGATCGAGACATGGATTTCGTGCAGGTGAAGGACGAGCGTGCTGCTTGTATGGAGCCGGTGGATGCTCTCTCGGGTTACCGATGGAACAACCGTATCGGATATTATCAGGAAACCAAGGATTCGTCCACGGCTTTCTATATCGACCAGATGCGCAAGGGTATTTATGAATTCTCGTACCAGGTGTATGTCACTTCCTCGGGAGTGTATCAGCAAGGCATCGCTATGGTTCAGTCGGTTTATGCACCCGAATTTGGCGGTCATGGCGAAGGTGGGCGGTTGGTGGTAGAATAGTACTCCTCCCCCTTGTGAAGGGGGTGTAGGGGGATGTTCCATAGGATAGGAGCAGTGGCTTTCGGCATGTCCTAAGAAACATCCCCCTGCCCCCTTCACAAGGGGGATTACGTTTATCCTTTGCATTCTAAGGAAATAATCAGAAAACAAAAAGGATTCCCGAAATAAATATGTATCTTTGCTATCTGTAACAAGAATTATGAAAAGATGAAACAAGTTTTAATGACGATATTGCTTTGGACGGCAGCTTGTGCAGCAGGTTTCGCTCAAGCCAAGGCGACTTTTGACAAGAAGGTACATGAGTTTGGAGTGGTGCTGTGGAAGCATCCTGCTACCGCTACATTCACGGTGAAGAACGATGGCGACAAGCCGTTGGTCATCTCCAATGTCACTACCTCTTGCGGTTGTACCTTGGCCGATTGGACTAAGGATCCCATTGCACCAGGATCCAAAGGAACTGTAACAACCACTTTCGATGCCAAGGCGTTGGGACATTTTTATAAAGACATCGGCGTGTATTGCAATGCGTCCGACCGCCCCATTTACTTGATGATCAGCGGAGAGGTAAGTGCCGATCCTAAGAACTATACCTTGACGCATCCGATAGAAATCGGTGCCATTCGTTTGGATAAGGATGCCATCGAGTTCGACGATACCCACAAGGGCGATAAGCCGACCATGGAAATCCAGGTAGCGAATACCACCAGCGAAGTCTATACACCGGTGCTCATGCACTTGCCTCCATACTTGGAAGCAGTAGCTATACCGGAACGCATCGGCAAGAAGGCTACAGGTAAGATTAAGGTAACCCTCGATACCGACAAGTTGCCGAAGTTCGGTTTGACTACGGCTACCGTCTACCTCTCGCGTTTCCCAGGCGATAAGGTAAGCGATGAAAACTCCATTCCGGTATCGGCTGTTCTTTTGCCCGATTTCAGCAACATGAGTCAGGAACAACGCTTGAATCCGCCGGCTGTGGAATTGTCGGCCGAGGAACTCGTCTTCCCGGCATTGGCTGAGAATGAAAAGAAATCGCAGAAAGTGGTGGTGACTAATGTGGGCAAGAGCGATTTGGAAATTACCGATTTGCAGGTGTTCAATTCGGCTTTGGGCGTACAGCTCAAGAAGCGCGTCTTGAAACCGGGGGCAAGTACGAAGATGAAGATTACAGCTTACGGCAAATTCTTGAAGAAGGTAAAGGGTACACCGCGTGTATTGATGATTACCAACGACCCGAATTGCCCGAAGGTCATCGTAAAAGTGAAAGTAACCGCTAAATGATATTGCTATGATGGAACATCCCGAAAACAGTGAAGAATATAAAGGCTTGACCGTAAATGCAGGTATCGAACAGCCTTCCATTGTCAATCCATATCTCAAACTCCGCAAGAAGCCGAAGCGTAAGGAATATTCGGTGTCCGAGTTTGTAGAAGGCATTGTGCAAGGCAATGTAACAGTTCTTAGTCAGGCGGTGACCATGGTGGAAAGCTTGAAACCGGAACATCAGGCCATTGCGCAGGAAGTGATTGAGAAATGTTTGCCGTATTCGGGAAAATCGGTACGTATCGGTATCAGTGGCGTTCCGGGTGCCGGAAAGAGTACGTCCATCGATGTGTTCGGCCTTCATGTATTGGAACAAGGAGGCAAGTTGGCAGTATTGGCCATCGATCCGAGTAGCGAACGAACCAAGGGCAGTATCTTGGGCGACAAGACTCGTATGGAGAAGCTTTCCGTTCATCCCAAGGCATTTATTCGTCCTAGTCCATCGGCTGGTTCGTTGGGTGGGGTAGCCCGCAAGACCCGCGAGACCATCATTCTTTGCGAGGCAGCCGGATTCGATAAGATTTTTGTGGAAACCGTAGGGGTAGGACAGAGCGAAACAGCTGTTCACTCCATGGTCGATTTCTTCCTGCTCATTCAGTTGGCAGGCACTGGCGATGAGCTTCAAGGCATCAAGCGCGGTATCATGGAAATGGCGGACGGCATCGTAATCAATAAGGCGGACGGTAGTAATATAGAGAAGGCGAAGTTGGCAGCCAGCCACTTCCGCAATGCGCTCCACCTGTTCCCTACACCCGATTCAGGATGGACACCGAAGGTACTCACATACTCCGGATTCTACGGCTTGGGCATCAAGGAAATTTGGGACATGATTGATGAATACTTCGTGTTCGTGAAGAAGAATGGCTACTTCGATTACCGCCGTAACGAGCAGGCCAAGTATTGGATGTACGAAACCATCAACGAGCATCTGCGCGATAGCTTCTACAACAATCCTACCATCGAGACTATGCTCATGGCCAAGGAAAAGGAAGTGCTCAATGGTCAGCAGACATCCTTCGTGGCAGCCAAGCATTTGTTGGACACTTATTTCCAATTATTGAAATAAAAAAAAGAGAGCTTTTAGCTCTCTTTTCTATTTTGTTAGATTGACAATTCTGCCAACACATTCACCAATTCTCTGTCGATAGGTTTGTCGTTCTTGATAGCCTTGGCGAATGGTACATACACAATCTTGTCGTTTTCAATACCGATCATCACGTTGCGTTGGCCTTCCAAGAGGGCTTGGATACTTGCCACACCCATACGGCTAGCAATGATACGGTCGTGAGCTGTAGGACGACCACCACGTTGCAAGTGACCGAGGATAGTTACACGTACATCGTATTGTGGATATTCGTTCTTCACACGTTCTGCATAGTGCATAGCGCCACCAGTCAATTCACTTTCGGCTACCAACACAATACTACTGCTCTTAGACTTCTTGAAACCATGGTTGATGAATTGTTCCAACTGGTCGACTTCAGTACTGAATTCCGGGATGATGGCTGCTTCGGCACCGGCAGCAATTGCGCCGTTCAATGCCAAGAAACCAGCGTCACGACCCATGACTTCCACGAAGAACAAACGTTCGTGCGATGTGGCAGTATCGCGAATCTTGTCTACTGCATCGAGGATGGTGTTCAAGGCTGTATCGTAACCAATGGTGGTATCTGTTCCATACAAGTCGTTGTCGATAGTGCCTGGCAAACCGATACATGGGATGTCGAATTCCTGAGCGAGGATGCGGGCACCGGTTAACGAACCGTCACCACCAATCACTACCAAGGCATCGATGCCATGCTTCTTCATGTTTTCATAAGCCTGAGCACGACCTTCAGCAGTCTTGAATTCCTGGCAGCGTGCAGTCTTCAAGATGGTACCACCCATCTGGATGATGTTACTTACGTTCTGAGACTTGAATTCTACAATTTCGTCGGTCACCAAACCTTTATATCCTCTATAGATACCGTATACTTTCAAACCGTTGCAAATAGCCGCACGGGTCACCGCACGGATAGCAGCATTCATACCGGGAGCATCGCCTCCGGATGTCAAAATACCGATAGAATTAATTCTTGCCATAATTGTTATGTTTTATAGTTATATTTTGCTAAATAGTTGTCATTCGGACGACCATAGGGAAGAAGGGTCTCGTTAACATAGAGTGGTTGTCTTCGATATTTTTCGGGCAAGCCCTCAACAACACGTCTTCGTCTCGGTCTGAATGACATTTTTTTTTATTGTTTTCCTTCTAATATCACTTTCTTGCACTCTTCCATCAGCCACTTGGGGGTAGAAGTCGCTCCGCAGATACCGATGGATTTGGCTCCTTCGAGCACGTTGCGGTCTATCTCTCCCGGTTGGTCGATGAGGTACGTGTTCGGGTTTACCTGCTTGCATTCATGGAAAAGGATTTTTCCGTTCGAGCTCTTTCGTCCGCATACAAAGAAAATCAGGTCGTGGCTTGCGGCAAACTGGCGGATGTTCGGCATACGATTGGCCACCTGTCGGCAGATGGTATCGTGATACTCGAATGTGGCATCTGGTGCGATGTGCTCCTGGATGTACTCCACTATCTGACGGAACTCATCAAGTGACTTGGTGGTTTGCGAGTACAGGCGGATGTCTTTCGAGAAATCCAAGCGGTTTACCTCCTTCAAACCCTCGATGACGATGGCCTCTCCGTTGGTTTGTCCTACCAATCCCAAAACCTCGGCATGACCGTTCTTTCCATAGATCACGATCTGTTGGCCGGATGCCTTGTCGTATTCCTGCTTGATGCGTTTTTGCAAGCGGAGCACCACCGGACATGTGGCATCGATGATTTCGATGTTGTTTTTTCGTGCCAGCTCGTAGGTGGCGGGCGGTTCACCATGTGCGCGGAGCAGTACCTTTACATCATGCAGTTGGGCAAACTCCTCGTGGTTGATGGTGATGAGGCCCATGGCTTTCAGCCGTTCGCACTCTTGACCATTATGCACGATGTCGCCCAGGCAATAGAGTGTATTGCCCTTGGCCAATTCTTCTTCGGCTTTTTGAATGGCGGTAGTCACCCCGAAGCAGAATCCCGAACCTGAGTCTATTTCTATGTTAAGCATTGGTCTTTTTCTTATTTTTGGGTTTAATCCCCCTTGTGAAGGGGGTAGGGGGGATGTTCCGTTGGCTTTGTTTTGCCCTGTCTTGTGAAACATCCCCCTGGCCCCCTTCATAAGGGGGATGTAGTATGGGTTTACTCCTTCACCGCTTCCTTAAAGCGTTCAGCCAGCCATTGCTTCTGTTCCTCGATGGTGAGGTTACTATTGTCCAACAAAAGAGCATCTTCGGCTTGGCGGAGCGGACTGACGGCACGGTTCTGGTCGATGTAGTCGCGTTCCTTCACGTTGGTTAGGATTTCTTCGAACGATGCTTCCTGTCCCTTAGCCTTCAGTTCGTCGTAGCGACGTTGAGCGCGGATTTCGGCCGATGCGGTTACGAAAATCTTCAGCTCGGCATCCGGGAATACGGCTGTACCAATGTCGCGTCCGTCCATCACGATACCCTTTTCCTTGCCCATGTCCTGTTGAAGTTTCACCATGGCTTCGCGAACGAAAGGAAGAGCAGCTACCGGACTCACGTGGTTCGATACCTCCATGGTGCGGATGAGGTCTTCCACATTCTCGCCGTTGAGGAAAGTCATCGGGCGTTGGGTTTCCGGATTCAGCTGGAAGGAGATGCGGACCTGTGGCATGGCAGCTTCCAAGCTTGCAGCATCGATGCCTGCTTCAGTAAATAGGCCGTTCTGCAAACAATACAAAGTTACGGCGCGATACATGGCACCGCTGTCTATATAGATGTAACCCACTTCACGAGCCAAATCCTTGGCCATGGTGCTCTTTCCGCAAGACGAATATCCGTCGATGGCGATTGTTATTTTCTTCATATATATAATATAAATTTGGTTTTTTTGTGCTTGTCATTCAGACGACCGAAGGGAGGAAGAATCTTGGAGACATCCACTATATGCTCTCGAGATCCTTCGCTTCGCTCTGGATGACATGAAAGATGTACAAAGATAACAAAAACAACCGCTCGTTCACCAGAATCCGGGAAAAAACTGAGTTTTTAGTATATTTTTTATGTATAAATGCTTTTTAATTGAAATAAATATGCTACATTTGCGCAGATAACGTGGAAATCACACTAATTTTTTAAATAAATTTTTATGGAAGTTAAAAAATCCCCTAAGGCAGATTTGGAGAACAAAAAGACCACCAATCTGTTAGTCGGTGCGATCATGATTTTGGCTGTCCTCTTTGTTGGGTTCGAATGGAGTGAACGCGACAAGCAGGTGACAACTGACTCAGGTCTCGTTGACGTTGTGTTTGAAGAAGAAATTATTCCTATCACAGAACAGGAACAACCTAAGCAAGCTCCTCCACCGCCAGAAGCTCCGAAGGTAGAAGAAGTGTTGGAAATCATGGACAACGACTCTAAGGTTGAAGAATCTACTATCCAGGCATCGGATGATACTCAGGCTGCAGTAGAAATCAAGTATACTCCGGTAGAAGTGGAAGAAGAAGAAGTGGAAGAACAGCAGATTTTCCAGGTGGTAGAAGAAATGCCTGAATTCCCAGGTGGTATGGGTGAATGTATGAAGTGGTTGAGTAAGAACATCAAGTACCCAACTATCTCTCAGGAAAACGGTGTACAAGGCCGTGTAATCATCCAGTTCGTGGTTAACAAGGACGGTTCTATCGTTGACGCTCAAGTAGCACGTGGCGTAGACCCATACTTGGACAAGGAAGCTCTCCGCGTAGTAGGCCAAATGCCTAAGTGGAAGCCAGGTAAGCAACGTGGTAAGGAAGTACGCGTTAAGTATACTTTGCCTGTAATGTTCCGCTTGCAGTAATACTAGAAATCGTATATCAAGAGGGAGGTTGCCCGAAAGGCAGCCTCTCTTTTTTCATAAATGAATAACTGAAACTGATGACAATGATGACATATACCGCTACCCAATTGTTGGATAAGGTAAATGCCTACTTGAAGAGCATGCCTTATTCCCGTCCGCCGAAAGGACTTTACGAACCTATCGCCTATGAACTCTCGTTGGGAGGCAAGCGCATCCGCCCCGTGCTCATGCTCATGGCCTATAATCTCTATCAGGAAAACGTGGACGCCATCCTCTCGCAAGCCGTAGGGTTGGAAACCTATCACAACCACACCCTTCTGCACGACGATGTGATGGATAAGGCGGATATGCGTCGTAACAAACCCACCGTGCATAACGTGTGGAACGAGAATACCGCCATCCTCTCCGGCGATGCCATGCTCATCCTTGCTTACCGACTGATGGCCGACTGTCCGCAAGACAAGCTGGCCGAAGTGCTGCACATCTTTACCGAAACCACCATGGAAATCTGCGAAGGACAGCAGTGGGACATGGAGTTCGAAAAACGCATGGATGTGAAGGTAGACGAGTACATCGAGATGATTCGCCTCAAGACATCCGTTCTCTTGGCTGCAGCCTTGAAGATTGGTGCCTATATGGCCGGTGCTCCTGCCGAAGATGCTGCCCTTTTGTACGAATTCGGCGTAAAGATGGGGTTGGCCTTTCAGTTGCAAGATGACTGGCTCGATGTGTATGGCGACCCGAAGGTATTCGGAAAGAACATTGGCGGAGACATCCTCTGCAACAAGAAGACCTACATGCTTATTACCGCCCTCGAACAGGCCAACGACGAGCAGCGTGCCTCATTGGAATCATGGCTCAATGCCTTCGATTATGATCCGGCCGAAAAGATTGCTGCCGTAACTGCCATCTACAACGAGATAGGAGTGGGCAAGCGTTGCGAAGAAAAGATCGAAGCGCTTTATGCCGAAGGCCTCGATGTTTTGGAAAAAGTGTCAGTATCGGCTGAACGTAAGGCTATGCTGAAGGAGTTTGCTTGTAGCCTGATGGGTAGAAAAGTTTGATTTGAAAAGATAAAATAAAAGAAATCCCCCTTAAGAAGGGGGTAGGGGGATGTAACATCCGCATGGCGGTATGGAGTAATATTAGTCCAATGGAACATCCCCCTGGCCCCCTTCACAAGGGGGATTAAAATGATAATTATGATAGATACTCACTCACATATCTTTGCCGAAGAATTTGCGGAAGACCGTGCGGAAGCCATTGCCAGAGCCAAGGAAGTGGGCGTACAGAAGCTGTTCCTGCCGAACATCGACGATACCAGCCTCGATGCCATGCTCGACACCTGTCGTCAGAATCCTGGATATTGCTATCCCATGCTCGGTTTCCATCCCACCTCGGTAGAAGGTCCCGACGATATATATAAGGTACGTCACATGAAGCGTCACCTGGTCGAAGGGCATTCCTATATCGCCATTGGCGAAGTGGGTCTCGACCTCTATTGGGACAAGACCTGGCTCAAGGAGCAGCAGCAGGTGCTGGAAGAACAGATTCAGTGGGCATTAGAGTGGGACTTGCCGGTGGTGTTGCACTGCCGCGATGCCTTTCCCGAACTGTTCAGCCTTCTGGAATCCTATAAGAATACACCCCTTACGGGCGTTTTCCATAGCTTTACCGGTACCATAGACGAAGCCTTGCAACTGGTAGATTATACCCGCTTCATGATAGGTATCAACGGGGTGGTAACTTTCAAGAAAAGTACCTTGCCCGAAGCTCTCAAGCATGTGCCTCTGGAGCGTTTGGTACTCGAAACCGACTCCCCGTATCTGGCACCTGTGCCGTTCCGCGGGAAAAGGAATGAATCTGCCTATGTGAA
The DNA here is from genome assembly GCA_017558175.1 of Bacteroidaceae bacterium. Classification (GTDB taxonomy): domain Bacteria; phylum Bacteroidota; class Bacteroidia; order Bacteroidales; family Bacteroidaceae; genus Phocaeicola. The sequence goes on along the minus strand of JAFYWH010000136.1, from coordinate 288 downwards.
AAGGGTGGCCGTGAAGCTTGCCGAACTATATGAAAAGGAAATCGGAGAAGTAGAACGCCAAACTACGGTAAATGCCTTAAAAGTCTTCAAAATCTCTGAATAAGTCTTTAAAAGATATTAAAAAAGGGGGGTGTTTTTAATATTATCCCCCCTAAAAGAGGCTAAGATGAAAAAAAAAGGTACTTTTGTGACTCAAATCGCTTGCTATTCCCAAAATTCTTTGTAATTTGCACCCGATTTGAAGAGTATACCCTAAAAATCCCGTTTTGGAGAGATGCTCGAGTGGTT
>JAFYWH010000135.1 GCA_017558175.1 Bacteroidaceae bacterium | reverse complement strand
GTTTTTGTAGTATATAAGGTAAATGAATTGAAAAAAATATCTATATTTGAATATGATTATACACTACTTGAAAATCGCTTTACGCAACCTGTTGAAGTACAAGACACAGACCGTCATCAGCATCTTAGGATTGGCGGTAGGACTGGTCACATTCTCCTTGTCGTGTATTTGGCTGAACTATGAAAAGGCTTACGATACCCATTGGGCAGATGCCGACCGCATCTACCAAATAGGTCGTTGGAAAGAAAATGATGTGGACAAGTTCGGAAGATATACCAGTTTTCTCCTTGCGGGATATATCAAGGAAAAGTTTCCGGAAATACAGACCAGTTGTGCTTTCTACCATGCGCAGACAAAAGAAATGGGCAAAGACGTCTATCTGTTGAAAACCGACTCTGCCTATGCCCAAATGTTTCCGTTGACCATCCTGAAAGGAAATGACCAGTTTCTGTACGACAACCGTCTGGCGGGTATTACGGAAAGTGCCGCCATGCGCCTGTTCGGCACTACCGATGTATTGGAAAAGACACTCTCATCGGATTTGCGAAGAAGGGGTACGGGAGGCGAATATACTATCTGTGCCCTTCTGGAAGACGGCGAAAGCCATACCAACTACCCGTATGACATCATTACTTCGTCAAAGGATGTGGAGCAAAGTTGGGGATATGGAATTGCCTACACAATGGTCAAACTTTATCCTGGAACGGATGTCAATAAACTGAATGAAAAGCTGAAAGAGCATATACGGGAGGAAGATTTCAAAACTCCTGATGGTAAGGTATTAAAGGGACTGTTCAATGACGCATACAAACTTGTTTCCTTGACAGCCCTACATCATACCTATCCCTCTGCCCCCGATGCCATTCGCCTGGAACATATCCGCCTGTTCAATGCAGTAGGATTGGTGGTAGTGGCATGTGCCTTGCTCAATTACCTGATACTTTACATCATCCGTCTGCATGTGCGTCGTCGCGAAATGGCACTCCGCCGGGCAAATGGAGCTACTACAAGAAATCTGCTCAAGATGACCATGACCGAATTCCTGTTATTGGCGGGATGTGCCGTCTTTTTTGGAATGATGATAGCCGAATTGCTGTACCGTCCGTTTCAGAAGATGGCAGGCATTAACGAAGACATCAGCTTCTTTTATCGGGAGTCGGCCATCTATATGGGAATGGTAATGCTTGTTTCGTTGCTTCTTACTGCAGTGACACTCCATGTACAGCAACGCCGTTCCATCCGCGCTTCGCTACAGCCCATCGCTTCGTCCGGCCGGTTCTTTTCGTTCCGCCGGTTGGGCATTGCCGCCCAGTTGTTTGTCAGCATCCTGGTGCTGTTCTGTACCTTGACACTCCAGAAGCAATTGCACCACCTGCACCATTCTTCTGATATGGGGTTCACGAACATGGATGTAGTGATATCCGACGGATGGCTCAACTGGACCGACAAGGAAGTCGATCCGGTGATGGAACAGCTGCCTTATCTGGAATACTATAAAACGAAAAACTTCCCTTTCGATTCACGCAGTTATCATACGGGCAGTTACGACATACAGTACGAGGATGAAAAAGGAGAAATGCACACCATCCAAATCAAGAGACATTATATCAGTGCCGATGTTTACCGGGTGTTCGGTATGCAAACCATCGCCGGAACCGTCCCAACCGATGCCATCAGCGAGAATAATGTTTGGGTAAACGAATCGTTGGTAGCTAAATTAGGTATCCCAGTATCCGAAGCCATAGGAAAGCAACTTCATTCCAATTTCCTCCAGAACGGAGCCGTCATACCCGGAAAGAAACCTTCATCCATCATTCGTGGTGTAATCAAGGACCTCCAATTATCGCCGATAGTGCCCAGTACTCCGACTGTCTATCTGTTGACTAGGGAAACGACCATTGGATATGGAGACAACACAAACAGGATGCGTTTCTTTACGACTTCCATCAAGGATGTGGACGAAGTAGAAGACAGTGTACGCGCACACCTGAAACGAAGTTTTCCGGACATGGCGGACAAATATATGTCTTTGGGATTCTACACCGTACGCCAACAGATAGAAAAAGCCCTGCAGTCCGAACGCATGTTGCTGAAACTACTTGGCATTGCTTCTGGAATATGTGTCCTGATTACCCTTTTCGGCATTTTCTCGATGGTTAACCTCTCGTGCGAACGCCGTCGCAAGGAAATAGCCCTCCGCAAAATCCATGGTGCCAACATCAAGGATATAGTGGCTTTATTTGTCAAAGAATACGGTATACTGTTGGCACTGTCGGCAGCAATCGCTTTTCTTGTAGGATATGCGGTCATGAATATTTGGTTGCAGTATTATGTCATACAGACCTCCATCCCCTGGTGGATATATGCCAGCATCCTGACAAGCATTATCCTGCTGATTGCCTTGTGTGTGGGCTACCGCATATGGAAAGCAGCCAACGAGAATCCGGCGGATGTGGTGAAGAGTGAATAAAAACAAACAAATTAAAGAAAAAAGATGAAAAGATATTGGATATACATACTCATAGTCCTGTGCTTATCTGCATGCAAAGGTATCAAGACGGTCCATTCGGACATGGAAGAAGAACAATTGGGATGCGAGAATGAAATTTCTACCGCTATCCTATGGGTGGACAGAAAAGACGGAGAAAGTCTTACAAAATATGGTTTTATCCGTACAGCCAAAGTTCATGCCAATGTCTATTCCGACGGCACATTCCGCATCATGTCTTTCTGCAAGAAACAAGAACCGGAAGTCGTGGAATATCTGAAGAAGCGAGTTGCAGTCTTCACCATACCTTCATTCTTCTTTAAAGAAGGATACATCGAGCCCGGTGAACAATACTTGCAGTTACGATACATTCCAAGCAAAGTCACCAAGAAGTAAAACGAAAAACACATTGATTATGATTATACACTACTTGAAAATCGCTTTCCGAAACTTGTTGAAATACAAGACACAGACCGCCATCAGCATCCTGGGATTGGCGGTAGGTTTCGTATGCTTTACGCTATCCACACTGTGGGTGAACTATGAAATGACCTACGACTCTTTCCACCCGGATGCAGAACGGATGTACCTGGTATCTACCGACGATGAAGTATCGGCCGGTAAATTCAATATATTTACCCCCTCAGCCTTGGCCGGATACCTGGAAGAACATTGGAACGAAGTAGAAGATGCTTGCTCGTTTCAATATAACACCTTATTTGTAGTCAAGAACAATAAGATGGAAGAAATTCCGGCTTTGGGAGTGGACTCAACTTTCATGCGAATGATGAACATCCAAGTTTTGGAAGGAAACGACCAGTTCTTGCAACCTCAACAAGGGAACAACGAAGTGGCTATCACATTGAAAGGAGCAGAAAACATATTCGGAACAACCAACGTCATCGGAAAGACCTTTACCGATGTACAAAGGAAAACTGAATATCGCATCTGTGCTATCGTGAGCGATTGGGGAGTACACACCCTGATGCCTTATCAGGTACTTAAAGCAAAAGGTACAAGCATCAATTGGGAATCAACCAATTTCGAGACATTGGTAAAACTGACACCCGGCACCGATGCCCAAACATGGGAAGAAAAGATGAACCAAAACTTTCCTCAAGAACTGAAAAGTAACCGATTCACCCCAGATACCGGTCTGAGACGATTTTTGGTAACCGCCCTTACCGACATCCGCCACCACAAGCAATTGAAGTCCAGTACAGAATCGACCATCATCCTCCGATACATTGTCTATTTTTCCATCATCGGACTACTCATCATCGTGTGCGCATGGGTCAATTATCTGACACTGTTCATCGACCGTTGTCGCATCCGCCAACGCGAAATGGCTCTGCGAAAAGTGCATGGAGCATCCAATGGTTCGCTGCTCACGTTATTGGTCAGCGATTTTGCCACAACCTTGTTTTTTGCTTTCTTCTTCAGCATCGTATCCATCGAACTACTGATGCCGCTTTTCTGCCAATATACCGGCATAGCCAAGGGAGAAATCTCCATTTATAAGGAGTGCATGTTGTTTGTTATAGGTGTAGCCTTGGTATCACTGATAGTAGCCATCATCATCATCGCTTTCTTCCAACGGAAGTCGTTGCAAAGCATGATGCAGACATTACGTTCGGAAAGGATTTTCAGAAAGATCAGCATTGTGGTTCAGTTGAGTGTATCACTGGCTTTCATCCTGGCTACCGTCATTATGCAGAAGCAAATCCATCATCTCAGAAATAACGATGTAGGATTCGAATACGAGAACCGGGGAGCCGTAAGCATCTGGATGGGTGTAGACATGAACGTATGGATGGAAAAGATAAAAGCACTGCCAATGGTAACCGAAGTGGTAGTGCCCAAATACTGGCCATTGGTAGGAATGCCGCCTTCAAGCAGTTATTCCATTACCTCGTGGGACGGACTGGGAAAGACCTTGGAGCAACCGCTAATCGTACAAAGCATCAATGCCGGACAAGACTACTTCGAGTTTTACGGAATGCAGCTACTTAGTGGCGAATGGGTAAACAAGAGTACCCCGGTATTTCACGTCAATATCATGGAATCGACTGCCCGTAAAATGGGATGGACACCGGAAGAGGCATTAGGCAAGAATCTTTATCATGCCAATCAGGAAGTGACCCCCATGACTGTAATTGGAGTATTGAAAGATTGTGCATTCGAATCGCCGGTAGCCGATATTCCAGACGTGTCATTCTGTAACACCGAAATCAATTCATGGATGTGGGGACGTAGCTTTATACTGTTCAAATACGAGCCTGGCACATGGAACCAATGCCGACAAATGATTGAGGAAATGCAACAGGCTGAACTGCCCGACAAGAAGCTGTTCCTATTCAGTCAGGAAGAGGAATTCAACAAATACCTGGTAGCAGAGGATACCCTTTCGGGCTTGCTCAACTTCGCCTCTTGCGTATGCTTGCTCATTGCCATCTTCGGTATCTACTCGCTCATTACCTTGACTTGCGAGCAACGCCGGAAAGAAATTGCCATTCGCAAGGTGAATGGTGCCAAGGTGAAAGACATCTTGCAGATGTTCCTCCACGAATACCTTCTCTTGCTGACATTGGCTGCACTGATAGCCTTCCCATTGACATACACTGTGATGAAACAGTGGATAGAAACTTACAACAGACAAGTAGAAATGGGTATAGGGCCATTTATCCTTGTGTATGCACTCATGGCACTTGTCATGATAGCCAGCATAGGAGGACGTGTTTGGAAAGCAGCCAACGAGAATCCGGCAGATGTGGTGAAAAGTGAATAATTAAGTAGCAGGCAAATATGAAAAACGTTGACCAAAGGCTTCCCAAAAGGAGGCCTTTTTTGGATTTCGTGAAAAACTGAGCAAAAATAGCTCCGATTTTGTGAAAACCTAACCATTTTTATATGCCGATTCTGTGAAAAACAGCTATATTTGCATATCCGAAAACGTGAAATATATGAGTCAACTTCTTAAAAGAAAGATAGATAAATACCTATTGGATTGGAAAAGCCAATCCAATAGAATGCCACTTATCGTCAAAGGAGCACGCCAGATAGGGAAAACAGCCTCTATCTCCGCCTTTGCCGATGCCAACTACAAGAGTGTAGTCAAAATAAATTTCGTGGAACAAAAGAAGTTCAAGAACATATTCAACGATGGATATGAAGTAGACACCATCGTCAAGAACATTTCATTACTCGACCCTTCGATCAAGTTCATCCCCTACGAAACGATTTTCTTTTTCGATGAACTCCAAGAATGTCCTTCGTGTGCCACCTCATTAAAGTTCTTTCAATTGGACGGACGTTATGACGTGATATGTTCAGGCTCACTGATGGGAATCAATTACCACGAAATAGAATCGAACAGCGTAGGATATAAGGTGGATTATGAAATGCACTCCATGGACTTCGAAGAATTTCTATGGGCAAAGGGATATTCTGAAGATTTTATCGAAAACATGTATCAGCACATGTTGCAAAATATCTCTTTTTCTACACTGGAAATGGAAACACTCTTCAGCATCTTTTCTGAATACATGACTTTAGGAGGAATGCCTCATGTAGTCAATACATTCATTCAAAACAAAAACTACAGCGGAACACTGGATATCCAGCGCCAACTACTCCGAGACTATGAAGAAGACATTACCAAATACGCCATCGGATTGGACAAGGCCAAAGTGAAGAACGTCTATAATCACATATCCGTTTTCTTGGCTAAAGAGAACAAACGTTTCCAAATCTCAAAGGTGGCCCATAACGCACGCAACAGGGAATATATCGGTACTGTGGATTGGTTGGCCGATGCTGGCATCATCAACCCTTGCTATTGTTTGGCAGATGTTGAGCTGCCACTAAAAGGAAATTACAATCCACAACTATACAAACTATACTTCAAGGATACCGGACTGCTGATAGCATCGCTCGATGAAGAAGCACAAGAAGACTTGAGAAGCAACCGAAACTTCGGTACCTATAAAGGAGCCATCTATGAAAATATGGTAGGCGATATGCTGGCCAAGCAGGGCTATGAACTTTTTTATTATAAACAAGACAATCCTGCCATCGAAATGGATTTCTTTGTAAGAGACAAGGATAGCTTGATACCGGTTGAAGTTAAAGCAAACGATGGAGCTACGGTTTCACTACGAAAACTCATCGACAATGATAAGTACAAAGACATCAAGTATGGAATCAAATTAGGATATAAGAACATCGGGTTCAACGGGCAATTCTATACTTTTCCTTACTTCTTGACCTTCCTTCTTAAACGTTTCTTAAAAGAAAAAAACAACTAGTGATTGGTAAATAATTTTCATCAAAGGCTTCCCCAAAGGAGGCCTTTTTTAGCATTACCGTTGTGCTGAGTGTGCGAAATCGCACAAGAATCGTGCGGATTCGCACACTTTTATGCACCCCTAAAAACAGTCTTTCTTTTCATTATCAATAAGTTAACGTTCTGGCACGGTTTTTGTAGTATATAAGGTAAATGAATTGAAAAAAATATCTATATTTGAATATGATTATACACTACTTGAAAATCGCTTTACGCAACCTGTTGAAGTACAAGACACAGACCGTCATCAGC
>JAFYWH010000134.1 GCA_017558175.1 Bacteroidaceae bacterium | reverse complement strand
GTACACGAACTCTGGATTCGTTCGGACATCTCACGGATGTTCACATCGCCACGAGCCTGAGCCTGGGCGTAATACTTGGGTGGGGTTCCCTTTTCCGAAGGGTTTCTACGCGGAACAACTGAATAGGTTACTGATCTTGCCATAGGTTTTTAGGTTTTAGGTTTTAAGGTTTTTGATTTTTTGCACCACAGAGTACACGGATTAACACAGATTTTTTCTATTTGTCATTCAGAACGGAACGAAGTGTAGTGAAGAATCTCGTGAACATACACGTGGATGCACTCGAGATCCTTCGTCGCTAAAGCTCCTCTGGATGACAGGAAAAGCGGTCTTCGAAGAATCACATTGCAAAGATACAACACCCCAAACCCCGCAATGTCCCGCTATGTCCCGCTATGTCCTACAATGTCCCGATATGTCCTGATAAAGGCAAAATAGTGTGCGGAAAATTTGGATTTCGTGTAAATATTTTGTATCTTTGATATCTCGAAAGACACTTCTCATCACATTAAAAACTCCATTCGCTTATGTTCAATTATCGTACCTATGGCAAGGCCGAACTGGCTTTGCTCTACCAGCCATGCAGCAGTCCCGAAACCGCTCAGAAGACCCTCTACCGATGGATTAAGGCTTGCCCCATGCTCATGCAAGAGCTCGAAAGCATGAACTATCAGCCCAAGCGCAGAACCTTCCTCAAGCCCGAAGTAGAAGCCATTGTCCGCCACTTGGGAGAGCCTTGACGGGGCTTTCCTGCCCCTCCGTGGGGGTGGAAATCCGAATGCCGAAACGCTTTGCATAAAACATGGAAATCCTTGCATCCAAGCCTCGAAACGTTCGCCCGGGGGCAGCCCTTCCGGTCGGTCAGTCAGTCGGTCAGTTATTTTATTTGCCTGTCTACATCAAAAGAAAAAGTTACCCATAAGTATATATTAATATATACTTATGGGTAAAAATTAAACGGTGCAACTATCGGTCATCTAAAACGTCTGACCGACTGACTGACTGACCGATTCGCCTAATGTTAAATGAAGCAAATTGTGCATCGGGGTGTTGGAAAACTAAATGCCATTCGCTATATTTGCGTTTGAAGACAACAACTATTATAAACCATTAAAAACTACACATTATGAAAAACTACATCTTAACCTTGCTGTTCGCGCTCGTGACGCTAACCGGTTGTACTACAGAAGAATACTACTACAAGACACCGGGCGAAGTTACTGGAGAGAAAATTACGGAATTGCTGGAAAGTGGTCAGTATATGTCCCAATGCAGGATTGTGAATTATTACAATGTAGTGGTGAACTTCAGTATCGAAGGGCAGTTCCTGCATGTTTATACTGGCAACAACACCATGACATTCGACTTGAACCAGCTTCATGTGTGGTCTTATGTTCAAATGAATAAACAGCAAGAAAGCTACTTCTCTTTCAATTTCAATATGAATTAAACTAAAACATTTTTCTTGTTCGCATAGACTTTGTATCAATAAGACTAAAAAACCAAACGCCAAGCAAAGGGGGTCGTGAAACACGACCCCCTTTGCGCATGCTTACACCCAGTCACACCCATAGGAAAAACTTGGAGAAACGCAAGCCCATGTGCCCCGAAAAGAACCTATTCTTAAACATAGTGCCGAGGGGTGAAAAGTACGTCGGAAAACTTGCTTTCTTCCGCACTCTTTCGTTACCTTTGCCCCGATGAAACCCAGAACACACATAGTAGGATTGCGGTACTACGGCCTGCGCGAGCTGGCCGACAGGCTCGATTCCACCGAGGCACAAAAGCTCCGGGGCGAGACCCTCTTCCTCAGCCTCGACCCCCAGTGTACACAAGATGCTACAGCCGTGATGGCATGGAACATCCTGGAACCCGTAGGACATGTATGCCATACGGAAAAGGACTTAATAGTCAACACCTTACTGCATGGAAAGCGCGATATGCTGGAGGCCGTTGTCGTTGGCATCGACCCTATACGCAGGGGGCTGGAAGTAGAACTGGTGGACGAGCTGTTGCCCTTTTCTGCCGATGCCGAAACGCCCGATCCCTATGCCTCGTGGACCTATGGCGGCCCCGTGATGCCACCTCCCCAATGCTGGGCGAAGGCCGACCACCTGATGCGCATGATGGAGTGTCTGGCCGATGGCAAGATGAAGCTGGACGATAAGGCCCATCGGGTAGTGGAAGCCTTCTGGCAAGAGACCCTGTGCGACCTCTCGGGCGAGACCTACGCACGCCGTGTGTGCCTGGCCGAAACCTTGCAGAAGAGTGCCGACCCCGAACTCCATCTCTTGGGACGGAAACTCTTCCGCCTGATAGACCACATGGGCAGCAACGAGCTGGTACACCGATGGAGCACCGAGGTGCTGAACACCATCCTCTGCGGACCTTCGGCACGCTGCATTTCGGAATGCTATGCCGACCTTAAGGCCGATCAGCTCAGGGCATCGCTCCTGAAGTTTCCGCACGGCCTCGGGCGCATCTGGCTCTCGGGCGATGGGCAACGCTTTGCCAGCTGTCTGCACTATGCGAAGCTGCCCCGCCGTCTGCATCTGGAACTCTATTCGCTGCTCGTGCTCCACACGGCCGCCTGCTACCGCATCATGAATGCACCGGCCAACGGCAGTCAGCAGCCATCGCCCTTGCTGCAGCTCTCCATGAACACCGCCGGGGTAGATTCCCTGCATTTCAACAACCACGGAACCTACGTGCAGAGCGACCGCATAGACCATCTGAATTGTAAATGATATGAACCATTAATCAACACAAGAACCATGAAAATCAACAACGTAACGAACTTCCATTTCAACAATCACGGTAACTACATCGAAATCACCGCCGGCGAACAGCCCGTAAACCTCACGCTCTCCGCCCCGGGCGAGGTGACGCTCAATGGCGAGAAGGTGGGTGCATCGTCGGCTCCCGAAACCCCTGAAGCTCCCGAAGCATCTGCACCCTCTGCCGATGAGGCCGATGTTCCGGTTGTCGAACCCGAGGCCGAAGTGCCGATGGCCGATGCCGAGCTTGTGTGTCCCTTCACCGAAGCCCAGCAGAAGGCTTGTGGCATCAAGGTGCGCCCCGATGTGGTGCTTGCCCTGATGCATGCCCTGCAGCCGCAATACGTGCAGAAGGTAGACTGGCTCTCGTTCTATACCGCCCTGCTGTGCCGCGGATGGGTGGAAGAGAACCTTGCCGCCTGGTGCCGCATGGTGAAAGACCTCTTCGCCGTAGAGCTGGACAGCCGCACGCTGAATGCCGACCTCCGCGCCAACGGCACCGACTACACCCAGTGGACGGATCTGGACACCCGCATCGTTCGCCGCAAGCGCCTTGCCGCCGATTTCGATACCCGCCTCACGGAGTATTTCGAACGCAAGCGGATGGCTATATTGGAGGAGGTGAGGGGGTGAGCGGATTTATACCCCATCGGGTATAATTTTACTTTCAAGACATTAAACGAAATGCGGAGAAACCAACTGGCTCTCCGCATTTCTCCTATTTTCTATTTATCGTTCGTTCAGGTAAATCATGGCAAGTGAACAATCATCATTAGTTTTTTGTGGGAAAAGCTTATACATAGACTTTCTTAAAAAATTGTTTACGTCATACGGGTTGTGCTCACGTGTCCATCCACAAAAGACAGTTAAGGCTTTGGCAAAGGTTCCGCTTTTGAAATTGTAAAGACAATCTGCTGAACCATCCGTCATGAGAAAGTAAACGCAATCAGAATCGAACCGTCCCATACCGATGCGGAGGTGTTCAAAAGCTTCTGGTTGGGTTACAAAGAAACTTTGATTTGCAAATTTTCCATGCTCGGGCATTGAAAGCACACGTCCTTCTCCATCCTTATTCATGCATCCAATGAGACCGTCCCCGAGATTGCCGATGACATATCTATCACCATTGGTAATGAAGAACATGAGGGTACACATGTAGTCATCCAGTATATTTCCTTCTTCTTCTGCCTTCTTTCTCAGTCGGTCCAACAAGTTACTCAATACAACATTGCGGATTTCATCCATCGTGAAATCGTAGATACCGTCCTTGTGGAACCTCAGTATATCCAATGCCGTTTTTGTTGTAAAGGTAGAGCCTTCCTTTGCACAACGGGCCATTCCTGCTCCATCCGCCATTACAACGCATACATAATCATCCGCCGGTTCCTGACTGATGGAGTCTTGAGTGCCTCCAGTATGTCCCACCCCGTTTATGACGCTTTTCGTAACATTCCATTTCATAACATTATCCTTTCTGTTGCATTCGCTGCACACTCAGCAGCAATGATGTATTGAAAAAATTATCAGCCAGTTTGGGATTCATTGATATAGGTCCACATTCAGGCCAACATTCCAGAAATTGTTTTTCCACTACCGAACCGCCCATGTTGACCGGATAGAAACTGGTCATATTGGCATCCATCAATCTGTTCAGTCTTTCGACCAGTTCATTTTCAATCTTTTCGTCCAAGGTATGGCAAACCCACAGGAACCATGGTTTGTCCGTACTATTATCCCGGTCATCCATCCAGCGACCTACTGCTTCATCCAACTTGTCAAGTCCTTCGCGAAGTGCTTCATTGACCGGTGTCGGCGCTGTCTTTCCTTTATCTGCCATCCAGGATAATGCCGGATTGTATGTAATGACCTTTACCTCCAGCTTATCGAATCCATAACAGTTCTTCCTGCTAACCATCCGTCGCAAACTGTCATAGACAAGCATACCCTTATCCACATTCTCCAATGTGTCGAACAATTGGAGAATTATGACCATTTCAAGTTTCCTCTTCATGGAAACATCCGTATGCCTATAACAAGCATCGTGCAGGTATGAAGGTATAGCAACACCGCTGAAGAAGCAGATTAACTCGGCCACACAGGACAGACAGAACTTATATTCATATTCGGTAACCGGTTCATTCAACACCAGTTCACCTTTGCTAGTGTTCTTCAGACGGTGCTGTACCTTCTTATTAAAGTAATAGCGCGTCTTGTCCAATCTTTTACTCAAATCCTTACCATTACTTTCCGCCTTGTCAAAAATGTTCTTGATGGTCAAGACAAACCCGTCTATATCATTCGGTTTCTGCCCCCCATGCTTCCGATTACAAATGGTCTGCAGTGTTGCATCAAAAATCGTGCGTAGGGAATTGGCCTTATCCATGTAGTCGCCTATCCGGAAATGGAGGCTCTTAAGATATTCGTAAATGGCCCTTGCCTCTATCTGATTCAAATATCTTTCGTAATGTATCATGACTGGAATCCTCCTTGATGTACCAATACAACGCGGTCACCGCCCGGTGCCTTGTTTTCTATTGTCTTAAGCGACTTGAAGATATCCTTGAAAAAGCCGTTTACTGATTCCAATCGGCTTGCTTCCTTATCATCCAATCGGCGAAGCGACTCCATATTTGCCCTATTGGACAAAGCCTTCGGATATACCAACAATTCACGAGCAGCTTTCAATTCATCTATCCGTGTATACACCTCTTCCATTTCATCCTTGAACTTTCCGTCCGAGAGAATAATGAGCCATGGTGTATAATATGCCACGTCATATTCACCATCCTTCATAGCATGAATGCGTTCGTCCAACCGGTCCAAAGCCTTTTTGATAGTTTGTCCCATCAAACATCGTCCGTAGCATTGCAAGTCCATATTGTCCAACAAATCCTTCTGTATGTCAATGGTAGCGAAGCTGACAATTTCTGTCGGTCCACCCCCACATGTGGCGATATACAATTCAACGGTACAAAGCAAACTTTTGTCGTTCTTTAATTCTTCAAATAACTCGTCAAACGCCACTTGTAATTTATCAAACGCTTGTCCTTGCATTGGCAGGCTGTTGTCAATGACAAATAGTACCGGTGCACGGTTACCCGGATTATCCGCCAAGTCCTCGATGGAAAGTTCTTCAAGTTCTTTCATCATCTCGTTAAGACCTTTAGGCGGTGGTGCAGATTCGTATATGTCCTTAATCAATTCAGGAATCCTACATCCCGGAAATGCATATACCAACAGCTCAGAGAAAGACCTCAAATGTACCTTGAATTCTTCGTTACCGAAATTTCTGGCCTTCATCTCTGAATCTTCAATTCTTTGTTTGTTCCCTTTGTTTGGATAATAGATTTCAACATAGAACTGGTCCATCGTCCGTCGCAGGTTGTTGAAAGCAGTCTTCTGGTCCGGTCCAACGTCCTTTGTCCTTAAAAAAGCATTGAGCAAATCCTTGTTTTTCCCCGTTCTCTTGGCAATGGTTATCAAGGCGCTCTTGAAATTGAAACTCATGTATGACCAACGCAAAAACAATGCTCTGGTCATATCCAGGTTGTCCCAAAATTTCTGTGGACTGAATTCTTCCATAGTATGTATCTTTAAATTTGTTTCATTTGTTTTTTCATGCATACCTCTCCTGTGCCTACAGGCATAATCAGAAGAGAGTCCGCTTTTACCTTTTCCATCAACTTTATATATACAGTCAAAGAAAGGCGCAGCTCAAATTTGCGTGCGAGCATATCCGAATGATAAAATTCGTTATAAATCTGGTTTACCAGCTGTCTGTTACATGTCAGATCCTCCGTCAATTTATTACAGTATTCCTTTAGTTTTACCAAAGACCACTTTTCCGGTTCCTGCTTGTATTTTTCTTTCCGTATTTCACGTATTACCCCGAACGCCATTATCATGCTTCCATTTTCTCGTGTGCGGATTTTGTTGATTTTCTCTTCCACGGCCAAATCATGTTCATGTAACTTGGTTTCCAATCGTGTGTCCTCACTGGATGTAGAAAAGAACCATCCAATCAGGAGCTTGCTTCCGAGCTTGTCATATTCGTGCGAGAAGCCCTTCGTCTTTTCCTGTTTCTGATAACAGTAAAGCATAGCTGCTCCACTAACATCCAGCATCATCATCGAATGGTTCATATTTCTATATTTATTGGCATAATCCGCCAACATCTTCACTTCCTCTTCCATCTCATAGATACCGAACGTAATGCCCAGTTTCCGTTCGAGCAGCGCAAGCACTTCTTCACGGTTGGTCAAGTTGCGCAACAATGAACCGCCGAATGCATGTATAGAATTGACAGCAGGCCGTATACCTCCTATGTAATTGTTCCATAAGCTCCATCTATCCTTCTGTTCATCCAGTTTTCTTTCCAATTGCGTAATGTCCATCATCCCATTTTCGTCCACGCATAAGAAATGACGGGTCGGCACAATAAAGAGTCCGGCTCTTGCGTTCGTTCTATTTTCAAAGCACCTAATGGAATTGGTGCCGAATTCCACCACTGCATAATTCTTCTTTTGGTTTCCTATACAGCCTCTATCGTTGTAGAACTTCCTTAACTTGTTGTTATTTCCTACTTTCAGGAAATTCATGGATAGCAGATGTTTTCCTAGTCCCACATTCTCGCCTTTCGGGAAAATAACCATCGGATATGTGCCTTCCCGAAGCCCATTCTCGTAGTCTATCACAATATCCCGCCATTCAGCCGGTTTCCGATAAATGCCGTCATGGAATGCTTCGTAAAAGGCCGACCGCATCCTTTCGGGCATGTTGTACCATATACGTTGCCAAGGGCCTCTTGGCATATTCTGGTTATTGTCATAGCCACGTGGAAAGACAAAATCCCGTTGTTTGATATGTGCCTGCAGGCTACCGTCCCCACTGCGTGCATACGGATTTTTTCCAACCAGGAATATCTTGAATAACAGCACGGTAATGGCATAATATTCATCCTCCATATCGCGTAAAAAGGCTTCGGAACCGCCCACTATCTCTGTCAGTCTCGGAGACAGGAATTCTTCGGTATAGACCGTACACGGTTCATTATATGTCTGGTAGCTGTCCACATCAATAAAGTAAGGCAATAGCTTTTCCTGGTCTACCAGAATATTGAACGGATTGATGTCTCCCATCAATACGCCTACCTGATGCAGTTCGATAAAGCGTTCGAGAATTCTTCGTGCCAGAATGGTCAAGTCCACTCTGTTCCATCCCAAAATCTTCACGAGCTTAGGGATAAACGCCGTTTCATATAGGCTGACACCTGTAACGCGTTTCATGACAAACCCTTTACATTTGCCATTCTTGTCATATAGCAATTCATAGGGAAAGCTGATATGCCGTACGGTATCAGCCAGCACTGTCTGCAGATATTCAAGTTTCAACCGCTTGCCGAAGCATCCTTCGTAAATCTTGGCCACGAGCTTGTCCGTGTCTGGGATTTCCGAACGCGGGTCGAGTGCATACACTGCCCCTTCGCCCCCGGAACCCAGCGGTTTGTCTGTAATATAAACCTTCTTTTGCTGTTCGGTATATAATGTCATTTGCTCACTACTGTAAATTCATTGAACACCCATGACTGCCAACTAGATGCTTCGCGATACTGATTGAGTTTGAATTCCGCCCGGATGGCAGCGCCTTCAGGTGTTACGAAACCTGTATCAAAAGAGGCACTGTCTAGTGCTATACGGATACCTGCATCTTCACCCTGCAGCTGTTTCTGTACAGCCATAGCGAAATTGCTACGCAGCTTCATGTCCACCAGAAAATAAGGATCCTTCTCATTTTCATCAGTGAGTACAAACCATCCATCTTGTTTAGCAATATTCGCTAACTCAGCCTTTATTTCCGCATAATTAGGGAAATATGCAAAATCGAAAAGATGAAAAAAAGATACAAAACGTTTCGATGCTGGCACCGGAGCGACAGTTGCTGTTGTTGGTACGGTTTTTACGTTTACTGCTGCTGCCGATTTAGTTGCTGCCTTTGTAACTATTGGTGTTCCAGCTATACCTTTTACGGCCAGACGAACCATCGTGTCTGTTCCTGTACCACTTATTTCAAACAATTCTGGAAATCTCATCAGATAAGCACTGAGCTTTTCCTTCAATGGAAGCTCTATGCCCATTTCTGCGCGTTTCTGTCCCAAATTGGTCATTGCAATAAATCCCTTCGAATCCGCATATTCCCTTTCCATTTTACGCAGCGCATTTATCAATTTCGCATTCGTAGCTTTAACAGCTTTCTCATCCAATATCGGTTCCTTTTTTGCCATTTCTGGTTTCTGCTCTTCCAATTTAGGTTCTTCCACCGATTTCTCTGCTGCTACCACTTCCTTTTTGACATTCAAGCATTTTACCTTATCGCCATTCTCGTCGGCTATATATTCGAAAAAATCATCTAGTTCTTTAAACAATTCCGGAATCTGTTCTTCATATCCTTTCAGTTCGACTTTACTATCCAACAATAAGGCTTCAGCCTTTTCAAAAGGTATCATGTTGTTTTCGTCCAAATAAGGCGTCAATATATCTGTGTAGATATTACCCATCACTGTTTCTGCCATAGCATATCTGATTAAAATTAAACATAAGGTTTGAACTAATTGATTTTTTTTAAAATACATTATTCCAGTTCAGTGTCTAAAGATAAGAGTTATCTATTGTAATTGCAAATTTATTTTATTCTTTTTTAAAATCATCCCCCAAAATATAACTTGTATTACTTTGAATGACACACTGATGCAGGTTGTTGATATAATCTGATTATCCTAGAATTAGCGGCGTACCAACAACCCCCTGTGTTTATGCGTAATTGTTAGTTAGTTTTAAGAGAAAGAACTTGACATCCACCATTCCGTTTAATTCTGCTCTAATCTTTTTAATCTTCGAGTTAAGTGATTTAGCCAATACATTGGTTGCCTTGTTGATAAAGTAGTTTAGGGTTTCATCTTCTCTTTCAAATGCTGTGGCTGCCACCGCATTGAGGTGCGCGTCATCAAAATCTGCTGCTCTTCCGTACCACTTGGCCAAGCTCTCCTTACCCGTTTCCTTCGTTGCTTTCGGGTTACAGAAAATCATTCTGATTGTTGCGCAGGCGATGTTGCTCGCTTGCTTCCACATCCGCTTTCAAGGCTTTATGGCGATGTTTCACACGGAGTGTAGCATGGCATTACAGCAGTCTTTGTGCACATGGGAACTATCTATAGTTATCATAGCATAGGGGAAACAATGCTTGACGATAGAATGCATGCTATCGGAGAAATCCATCGTCACCTCACGCACTTTCGCACGTTCCTTTCCAACAAGGATGCCCGCTATAAAAAAGATTCTATTGCAGCCTATTTAAGGGCAACAAGAGTGATGGAATTGTAGTAGTTCTCATGCGTATTCCTGATGAAGTGTGTTCATTGGTACTTGGGGTTTCTATGGACCTTTCAGAGAGCATGAGAACCAGCATTGAGAGTTGCTTTCCTAACCTCCTCTGTGTAGTTGACAGATTCCATGTGCAGCAGGAGGTGTGTGCGGGCCTTAACGAAATCCGTATGATTGCTAAGCGTAAGGAGCGCAAAGAGGAACTTAAGGCCAGAAAGAAGACAAGACCAAACTCAGACAAAGGTTCAAACATCGTAAGAAAACAGGACTAACTCTCGGGGTAGAAAACCTAAAGGGCTGTATGAAGCGTTCATCCTAGAAAAATTGTCTAATGGCGAAACACTTGTGGAAGCTCTCACAAGATGCAGCCTGAACCGCTTTGGTAATTTCTGGACAGAAATGCAGGTCGAGAGAAACGCTATTCTTTTTGAAAGACCCCCAAAACAGAGAACCGCTTACTTCTTGACTCATTTTCTACGAATGATTTTTAGTAACCGCGATGCTGATGTTATCTCTGGCATACAAAGTTTGAAAGAGTGGTATGAGAAGGTAGAAGAGTTCGATAACGAAATATTTAATGGTGCCCCTGATTAAAAATACTAATGCATAAGAGAACTGCCAAGAGTACACGGAACCCGTGTAACTCCTGGCAGTATCAACTTCAATTATGGATGTTAGTCTTCTACAAGCAGCCCCAATTTATGCAGGCACTTGTAATCGTTTGGCGCCCATTGTTCGTTTATCATATTGCCCAATGTCGTATCACGGAGATTGCGGATTTTCCGCAATTCAGGAAGATGCTTGGCTGGTATGATATCGCAAAGGGCAATTTCGCTGAAACTGACATTGGTCAACGTAGAACCCTTGCTTGCCATGTCTCCCACTGCTATATGGGAAATGTCATCCAAGCGATAACAGTTGTCGCCATTGGTGTTCTTGAATACAGTGAGCAGTGTATCCTTTTCCGTTGCCGGACAAGCAAAGAATAGGTGAATTCAATTGGCAAATGCACTTGTCCCCATGCCCAAATAGACAGAAAGGGGTCGGGAATCGCGACCCCCTTGGGAATGCAGCAGGCAATCGTCATCAACGAAAGCGGACTCTACTCGCTCATCCTCTCGTCGAAGATTGAAAGCGCACGCCGCTTCAAGCGATGGATTACCAACGAGGT
>JAFYWH010000133.1 GCA_017558175.1 Bacteroidaceae bacterium | reverse complement strand
AGAAATACCGAGACAAAGCTTCATCTTCCAATGGCGGGCCACGCCTTCGGGTAGCATTTATGCCGGTGGATTACAAAGGGGGAGAGCACTCAAAACCTGTCATTCGGAGTTTCATCGCATCACTGGTGCGGCTTTTTTATAGAGGCGATGCTATTCAGTTAGCATCGCTTTTTTTATTATATTTCTATTTGTCATTCAGAGGAGCAGAGCGACGAAGAATCTCGATGACATATAGTGGGGATGTTTTCGAGATTCTTCGCTTCGCTCTGAATGACATTAGGACTATAAAGATTATGATATTCTATTTTTCAGGTGTAGGGAATTCGGCATGGGTAGCCCGCAAGTTGGCAACTATGCTTAATGATCGGGTGGTTTCAATTGCTGAAGCTATCCGGACAGATATGGTGTATACTCCAGTAGAAGGTGAGCGAGTTGGCTTTGTGTTTCCCGTTTATGGTTGGGAACCACCTAAGATTGTGATGGACTTTGTCCGCCGGATGAAGATGCCTAAACCTGCCTATCTTTACTTTGTATGTACTTGTGGGGATGATACCGGTAAGACCGCCGATGTCTTCATGTCTGCCTTGTCGGCCAAGGGGTGGAAGTGCCATGCCAGCTATTCAATCTTGATGCCTGATACGTATGTCTGTCTGCCTGGATTTGATATTGATGATGAGGATGAACTGAAACGTAAGAATGACAATGCTGCCGCTCGTGTCAATTTCATTAGCGAGGAACTATCCCGTAAGGTAGTGATGGATAAGCACGGTTGTTTCGAGGGTGCTTTCCCGAAGATCAAGACCTACGTGTTGGGAGGCCTTTTCCGCAAGTTTCTGATGTCGCCCAAGCCATTCCATGCTACGGATGCCTGCGTGTCTTGTGGCTTGTGTGAGCAGCGTTGTCCGGTGCATAATATTAAAGTGGAGGGCAAGCCTCAGTGGGGAGCGGATTGCACCATGTGCTTAGCTTGTTATCATGTTTGTCCGCAACATGCCATCCAGTATGGTAGCCGTACGAAGAATAAGGGACAGTATAAGGGGATATAATATAAGATTAGTAATATAGAGATTCTATTAAAATTCAGTAACTTTGTACTTATATAGATTAATTATTCAACAATGAAAATCAATTCGAATTATAAAATCCGTGAAATAGCCGGTGAAACCATTGTGGTGAATCAAGGTACGGCTAATGTGAATATGACCCGTATCATTTCGTTGAATGCGTCTGCACGCTTACTTTATGAGGCATTGGCAGAGCGCGAATTTACTACAGAAGATGCAGCAAAGGTGTTGGTAGATACTTATGGTATTGGCGAAGAACAGGCTTTGCACGATGCGAAGACTTGGATAGAATCTCTTCAAAAATGCGGAATCATCTAATGAAAATAACACTGAAGCATACTTCCGTGCAGATGCTTCTGGCCTTGCTGAGAGCGTCGTTGCACGAAAAGGACATCGAGACGGCATTCTTTGAAAAGGCAACCCATGAGCACTGGAAACTATGTTACAAGTTGGCTGCCAAACATGGGGTTATGGCCTTAGCTTGGGATAGTGTGATGAGGCTGCCCAAGGACCTTCAACCACCTCGTCCTATCAAACTGCCATGGGCTTCAGCTGTTGAATCCTATGAGCAGAAATACCATCGTTATTGCAGCGCGGTAGATGAAGTGACTCGCTTTTATGCCGAACATGGCATTGCCACCATGCAGATGAAGGGGGTAGGATTCTCGACTCTCTATCCCGTACCTTGCCATCGCGAAGGAGGCGATATCGACATCTACACCTATTCAGCGGACAAGAACCGTATGAGCGACCAGGAAGCGAATCGTTTGGCGGACAAGTTGATGCAGGAGCAGGGCGTTGAGGTGGAAACCTATTCCCCGAAGCACAGCAATTTCTATTACAAGGGAATCCCTTTTGAAAATCACAAGACTTTCCTCAATGTGGAGAGTTACAAGATAGCCGTGCAGGTAGATCGCATTCTTCATGAAAACATGCAGCCTGAACGGGTGAGACTGGCCGAAGGTGAGGTGATGATACCGTCGCCGTTGTTCAACACGTTGTTCATAGGTTTCCATGCCATGCAGCACTATGGTAGCGGACTGGCCTTGCACCATCTGTGCGACTGGGTGATGATTCTCCGTTGTTATGGCCTACATCTTCCCGAAGAAATCAAGGACAAGAAATTGCTTGCAGGTTTTGCTGCTTTAACCCGATTGTGCAATCAATACTTGGGTACTTCACAACCCGTAGAAGGCGGCGAAGACATTGCTGTTGAGATGATGAATGAAATCCTTTCTCCACGTTTTTCATCCGAATTGCCTACCTGTAATAAAGTGGGAATCTTGCTGTATAAGACTCGACGCTTGTTGCATGGACAGAGAATAAAAAGCAAGGTGCTAAATTCTTCATTGGCTGAACGGATTTGGAAATCCTTTGTGGCCCATGTGCGTCATCCTGAAACCATCTTTAGAGGATAACCCGTCATGAAGCTATTGAAAAGAATCTATCATCTGCTGCAGGCAGAAGAGCGCAAGAAGGTGCTGAAGATGGCTGTCACGGTCTTCTGTTCAGCCTTGCTCGACTTTGTCGGCTTGGCGGTGCTGCTCCCTGTGCTCTATTTCTTGCTTGACGAAGGAGGTAGGAGCGAGGCTGCAGTCTTTTTCTGCCTCTTGGCCATGGGGGTCATTTTGGTGAAGTGTGTGCTCTCCACCTTCTTTACACGCTATCAGAACCAGTGCTTGCTTGGCTTCTACCGCCGGCTGAGTTTCTCCTTGTTCTCCTCGTATTACAGCCGGGGACTGCTTTTCATCCGCGAGCATGGCAGCAATAAGTTGGGCTATGAAATCAATGGTATGTGCTATGCGTTCAGCCACAGCCTGTTGGCTCCCATCTGTCGGATGGCTGGTGATGTATTGTTGATACTTCTGGTGACCATAGCTCTCCTTGTATGGAACGGGGCTACAGTGCTCATCCTCTTTGCATCGTTCATACCCTTCATGTGTTTCTACTTCTTCGGGGTACGCAAGCGGGTGAGGAAATATGGTGCTGATGACATGGCGGTGAAGCGGGAACAAGCCCGCGTAGTGGCCGATACCTTCCGGGGTTATGTGGAATTGGAGGTGAATGGTGCATTTCCTACCTTGCAACGTTCGTTTCTGCAGGGCATGGACAAAATCAGCTACAACCGTCAGAAGCTCGATATGCTTCTGCGTCTGCCGCTTTTCCTCTCGGAACTTTCGGTAGTTGTAGGGCTCACCATGTTGGTGTTCTTTGGTCAGGGCGATGTGCGGATGTTGGTGGGAGTTTTTGCCGTAGCTTCCTTTCGTCTGCTCCCGGCATTGCGGGCCATCTTGTCCGGATGGACACAGATTCAGAATGCCCTCTGTTGCCTGGATGTTATCGAAGAAGGGTTGAAAGATTATCAAGAAGAAATTACAACAGAAATACAGGATATTTCCTTTCAGCATGAAATCCGTATGGAAGGGATTTCTTATGCCTATCCCGGTGGCGAGTCGATTTTGAAAGATTTCCATTGCTCGATATCAAAGGGAGAATATGTGGGATTTTGCGGTACCAGTGGTGTAGGCAAATCTACCTTGTTCAACCTGCTTATCGGACTATTAGAACCGGATTCCGGAGAAATGAAGATAGACGGTGCGCCCTTGACCCGTACTACTCGTGACTCGTGGATGAAGCAGATAGGTTATGTGCCTCAAGAAGTGTTCATCTTCAACGGGACATTGGCCGAGAACATCGCCTTGGGATGCGAGCAGATAGACCACCGCCGTATTGAAGGGATTCTGGAACAACTGGGTTTGTGCAAATGGGTGAAATCTTTGTCCGATGGTGTGAATACTACTTTGAGCGAGGCTGGCGGAAAAATGTCGGGCGGACAGAAACAGCGCATTGGTATTGCCCGGGCCTTGTACAAGAAAGTGTCCGTCCTTTTGTTGGATGAAGCCACTTCCGCACTTGACAATGCGACTGAGAAAGAGATAAACAGAATATTGAAACAATTAAAGGAGAACCACGAGGGACTGACTATCCTTTCCATTGCCCATCGTGAAAGTTCACTGAGTTTTTGTGACCGGATAATAACGATTGAATGATGAATAACATATATCAAGTAGCAGGACACCATTTTGCAGTGTCGGGAGAAAACCTGTGTAAGGCTGTGGAGTGTATAGAGGGATTCAAGCCTTTCTTGGTAGAGGAAGGAGAGGTACTCTTCTCCTTTGTAGAGGGCACGGATGTTCCAGAGATGCAGCAAGTGCAATATGAGTTTGCTTATGAGGATGTAATCGGAACCTTTGGCAGAACGGAGCAAGGTTTTATGCTGACCTTGAAGCCCGAAGCCGAGGAGCCTTTCCATTTGTGGCACCATGCTCAAGAGAAAGAGGTACAGATGTGTGGCAATTGGTCCGTACGCTTGTACCGCTTTGCCATGTGGGTAGGATTGGGGCTGATGGTAGCACCTTACGGCACGGTGGCTATCCATAGCAGTTGCATTGTTTACAAGGATAAGGCTGTGCTCTTCTTGGGTGAAAGTGGCACGGGCAAGAGTACCCATACCCGTTTGTGGCGTGAGTATATTGGGGGCGCTTTCCTATTGAACGACGACAGTCCTTTCTTGCGTGTGGAAGACGGCAAGGTATGGGCATACGGCAGTCCGTGGAGCGGAAAGACCCCTTGTTACAAGCAGGAACGCTATGAACTGAAGGGCTGTGTCCGTTTGTCGCAGGCACCATACAACCGGATTCAGAAACTATCGGTTTTGCAAGCCTATGGAGCCATTCATCCGTCTTGTCCGCCGGAGTTTGCCTACGATGAAAAGTTGTACGATCACATCAGTTCGTTCATCAACCAGTTGCTTTCGTCCGTTCCATTTTATCATTTGGCTTGTTTGCCTGATGCTGCAGCAGCCCAGTTGTCTTGTCAAACTGTGTTCGGCCATGAAGCAGATTCCTAATGACCTGTTTTTCGCTTGGGTGGAAACCGAAATAGCTGCAGGGCGTTTGGTGCAGTTCCGCCTGAAAGGGACTTCTATGTATCCTCTTATACGGGGCGAAAAGGATGAAGTTGTATTGTACCCTTGTTTTCCTGAAGAGTTGAAACCTATGGACGTTGTCCTTTTCAGATACAGAGGCAGACATTTGTTGCATCGTGTAATACGCAGGGATGGTGATAAGTTGACTATCAAAGGCGATGGTTCTTATGTTGCGAAAGAAGAATGTATGGTACATGATGTCATTGGGAGGGTACAGACCATAATCAGATTATCAGATAAGGCAATTTCTGTAGATAGTTGGAAATGGAAGTTGCCAAGTTATCTTTGGTGTAAGATAGGAATACTGAGGAAGCCTATCTTGCGCTTCCTTCATTATGTATTTTTAGATTAGCAATATAAAAAAGAAGGAGTGGGTCAAAATTAAAATCGACCCACTCTTTTTCTTTTGTCAGTCTCCATATTCATCGGAGCAGAGCAGCGACTCGTTCAGCTCGCGGGCATTCTCCGGGAAGGCGAGCTTGTAGCCCTGATAGATGGCTGTGAGATTAAAATAACTGCCAAACTGCCTAATTGCCTAACTGCCTAAGCTGTTTGGGTATACTGCTGCCTGTTCGGTTAGTTTGCCAACTTTGGGTTCAACAATTGGTGGATGAACTCGCGTCCTCGCTCGGTCCACACCAAGTAGACTTCCGCGAACAAGAGTCCATCGGCAGTGGTATGCATGCGGGTGCGGCTCTTGGCCAAACCTTTGCGGGCATACTTGGCGTAGAGCATGTACTGACCGCTTTGCCAGTACTGGATGCGCATCTCGCAGAGTCGGCGGTTCAGCTCTTGGTCGGTCATGCCGAGCTCCTCGGCCAGCTGTGTGGTGGTGATGCAGTCGATGGAATCGAGCACCTGGTCGGCATAGTTGGCACGAGGTTTCAGGCGGGTTATTTCCTCGTCACGGCGCTGGATGGCAGTTTGCATGATTTGCAGCGCACGATCCAAGATATCCTTGTCGCTCTCGCCTTCCTTGGCTATCATGTATCCGCCTTGTTTACGGATATTTGGGAGGACTTCGCCAGTTACCCAATGCTTGAATCGCTTGGCGCTTTCGAGCTTCGACGAGAGGATGAGGGAGTAGAGGCCGGATTCGTTGATGAAGATCAGATGTCTGTTCTGACCTGAGGTAACGATTCGTTCCTCCAGCTTGTCTTCATCATCTACATGGTCCTTTATTGCTTTTCTACTATTTAAATATCCCAAGGCCAAAGCCACATCCTTACCGCAGAACATCACTTCGCCCTGTTCGTTACTCATGGTGCGGATGGCACCAAATTCTACATTCTTGAAAATTTGAATTTCGTTCATAATATATAAAGTGTTAAATGGTTAATAATTTCATTGTTTTGTTTGATTGTCATCCCGAGGAGCATCGCGACGAAGGATCTCGTGTTCATCCACGTGGATGTTCTCGAGACTCTTCGCTACGCTCTGAGTGACAAATGGGGGTTCCCCTTCCGAAGGGGGATTTTGAGTTATGCCCCTTCCATCCGGGGGATTATTAGAAATTGTATCATCAAGTCAAAGAACGAATGGAGACAAAAACTCCCGCAACCACTTCGTTGTGATTACGGGAGCAAAGATATGGGGTATTTTTCAAGTGCACCTTATCCGGATATTATACGGATACCTTATACGGATAAGGTTTATAGGGCATTGGGCAGTTAGGCAGTTAGGCAGTTATTTTAAAAGGGGGTATTATCTTAGAATAAATAGTTTATTATATATATAATAAAAAGTTCTATACTACTATTCAGGGGCAAAATAAAAAACTGCCAAACTGCCTAATTGCCTAACGCTTGACAGGTATTGCAAATATTTCCATGTTTTATGCAAAGCATTTCGAGACCGCGTGAGAAGGACGGAAATGTTGTGGAATGGGGGAGCTTATGGCTCCCCCAAATGGCGTACAATGGCTTCTACTTCGGGTTTTAGGAAGGTATGTCTGCGCGGATTGTATTGCATGGATTGTAGCTCGGCTTTCAAGAGCGGGCAGCCGTTTATCCATCGGTTCAAGGTCTTGACTGCGCTGTCGGGACTGCTGCATGGCTGGTAGAGCAAAGCCAGTTCGGCCTTGCCATAGGTACGGAATGTGAACATGTTATTGGAGATTTTTTAGGTGAGATTGATATTGTAAAGATACGAAATATAAACCTATCGTGCAAATATTCTCAGCTCTATTTTACTTTAATTCGGATAAAAACGGACATTAACGGACAAAAACAGACATTAACGGACATTGCGGTTTCGGAGTGTTGTATCTTTGCATTGTGATTCTTCGAAGACCGCTTTTCCTGTTATCCTTCGTCGCTAAAGCTCCTCTGGATGACAACCACTAACTATCAATAATCATTTAATCATTAACCTAAATAACTAAACTATGGCAAGATCAGTAACCTATTCAGTTGTCCCTCGTAGAAACCCTTCGGAGAAGGGAACCCCACCCAAGTATTATGCCCAGGCGCAAGCCAGAGGCGATGTGAACATCCGCGAAATGTCCGAGCGCATCCAGAGTTCGTGTACCGTAAACAAGGCCGATGTGTACGCCGTGCTTGTAGCACTTGAAGATGTGGTAGCCGAAGCCATCCAGAACGGCGAAATCGTCCGCCTCGGCGACCTCTGTACCCTCCAAGTGTCGCTCAACGGCAAGGGCGCTCTCACCGAGGAAGACTACAACGAGAGCCTCATCAAGCGTGCGAAAATCAACTTCCGTCCCGGTCGCGTGCTCGCCAATGCCTTGACTTCGTTGACCTTTTCGAAGGTAGCTGTGAAGTACAGCAAGGAGGCCGAAGAAGAGGAAGAAGGTGGTGGTGAGGAAGAGTAAACTTTCTTGGTTCACCACGCTTGTAAACGCCCTCTCATCCCCCTTCCTAAGGGGGATGAGCTGCGCTACGCCTCGAGATCCTTCGCTTCGCTCTGGATGACAATAAGCAATAAAATAAATAATCCGTGTTAATCTGTGTAATCTGTGGTGCAAAACAACCACTAACCATCATTTAAAATAAAACTATGGAAAACAAAGCCCTTTGGAACAAAATCCTGAACATTCTTATCACGGTTCTCACCGCTATTGCAACCACTTTCACCACCACCTCGTGCATCGACTTGCTGTAGTGTGTGCATAAAGAAAATCCTCTCTCAGCTTAATAGTCGGGGAGAGGATTTCTTGTTTCATTTATTTCAGTAATTTGGTTGAAATCTTTACTATTTTACATCTCCTCGCGTACCTTATAATCCCTCCTTCAGTTCCTTGCTGGGGGGAGTTTTTTTCGTTGATAAGGGGCAGGAAAAACTGATTTTTTTATATCGTAGATATAAGCATTCGAAACTGAAAAATATTTCGCAATATTGTTTGTCGGTTCAAAAATATCACTTACATTTGCAGTGCACAAGGAGCTCAGAAGCCACGTTGCTGGCCGACGAGTGAAAAGGGAATCCGGTGTGAATCCGGAACAATTCCTGTTGCTGTGTATCCCGACTCTTTTCATGAAGAGTTTTGGTTTGTTGCATTCTTTGCCACTGGCGAAAAGCTGGGAAGGCGCGACAAACGGGGATGAGTCAGAAGACCTACCTGTGCATTTAAGAGATTATACCTGCAGGATACGGGTAAGAATCAAAACTGTTTGTTTTAATCATACTTTTTTTTGAGGGATGGGCATTTTAAAAAGAATGGTCTGCCGTAGCCGTATTACATCCGTAGTGTAAATGTTCCATCAGAAATAGTTTTGAATCATAACTGTATCCTGCCCCTAGTGGGATTTATAAACTAAAAATTAGATATTGGTTATGATTGAAAACGTAATTTACACAGCTCCCGTAGTGGAAGTAATTGAAGTAGAAGTGGAAAAAGGTTTTGCTGGTTCTCAGCAAGAAGAATCACCTTGGGATGACATGTAAAAACAATTGTAGAATCTTTAATCCTTCGAAAAAATGAAAAAAATATGGATAGCACTTACTGCAGTAGCTTTGTCTGCATGTAATGAAATGGAAGAGTTGAACTCTAGTTCTGATTTTGTAGTAACTGGATATAACGAAACCGATGTTGATAGCCGTACTGCATTCGATACTCCTAAGACCAATACCATTCCTTTCTTGTGGTCGGCCGGTGATTATATCTGGTTGGGGGGAACCAAAAGTGACGCAATCTCCAGTGAATGTCAAATTGCACAATTTAAATTCAAGGACTCTCAGGCTACAGTAGGCACAGGCCATGTGTTTTACAATATGACAGCCAACAACAAGAATGCCCATGTGCTTTCAACCCAAACAGCCGATGGAAATTTGGGTAACGATGGTGATTTCGGTTATGCCACACTCGATGAATTCGGTTCTTTCTGCCTTAAACATAAGACTGCTTATTTGTGGTTCGATACTACCGCTAAGGATGCAGGTATGCCTAAGTTGACTTCCATTACGGTAGAAGCGGGTGGAGTAAATATTGCCGGAAAGCAAACTTACAATTACCAAAATGACCAGTGGGGGGCAAGTGTTACAGATGGCAGTTCTTCCATTACTCTCGAATTTGCGAATGGTCACACATTGCTTTCTTCAAACTCTGGAGTTATGGCTGCAATGGTATGTTTGCCGGCTAAAATCAGCGGAAAGACATTGACCATCACCTATACTTTTGCGGACGGAAGTACATTCACAGAAACCAAGAATCCGACAAAGGATTTGGCAAGTGGGGCAACTTCGCGTATCAAGACTCAAATTCAAAAGAGTGACTTGGTTAAGGAACCATCGTATGAACTTCGTGTATTGACTTTTGAAGATAAGGATGCAAAGTTTGAAGAGTATTTTTTGGATTATGCAGACTTTTATTCAGGTAGAGATATTACTACATGGAGTGACCTTATTGATAGCCCTCAATATAGTGGTCCATTGATGTATGGTAACGATGGTATGGATGCAATGTACTATTGGTATGATGAAGGCAATACTGAATTATATCACATGTTCCCGGACAATTATAGTTATTGCTATTGGGGAGGTGGTCATGCTATCTCTAACTATTGGGGAGCTGGTTATACTGATGAAGACCGTAACAAACATATTGCCAAATATTATGGAGAGGATTATGTATCTCAATGGGAAGGCAACGACTCTATGTTGGGTTGGTTCAATCTTCAATTGATGACTCCTGTAGCCCCACATTCAGGAAGCAACTTTGCTGTGCATTACGGATACAAGGACTTCTATTCCTTCATTGAGAATTTGCCAGAACTATCATTCTATGATGGTGAACCTCGTGTAATCGACCATATGTATGTCACTAACACCAACTATACGCTCAACCAATTGTACAATGGTGTGAAGAGTGAAGAGGGTAACAGCTTTGGTGGCAATTGGACAGGATTGACTGATGATGCTTGGCTGAAGATTGTAGCCCAAGGTTTTGATGATGTAGATGCTGACGCATATGCAGAACCTATTAGCGAAGTAGAGTTTTATCTTGTGAAGGGTATGAATGTAGTAACAGATTGGCAGAAGTGGGATTTGTCAGGACTTGGTCCAGTTGCTAAAGTTCGATTCAACTTCCTCTACTCAGATGAAATGGGCGGTAGTTACGGATTTACCATTCCGGGTTACTTCGCTTATGATGACATAGCCGTACGATTTGAAAAATAATAATACCTAATTTATTTATCTGTCATTCAGAAGAAAGGTTGGAAATATAGTGTTTCTCCTTTCCTCTGAATGACAATTAGTGTTTCTAAGAAAATGAAGAAATAT
The DNA here is from genome assembly GCA_017558175.1 of Bacteroidaceae bacterium. Lineage (GTDB taxonomy): Bacteria > Bacteroidota > Bacteroidia > Bacteroidales > Bacteroidaceae > Phocaeicola. Next base: position 21,405 of record JAFYWH010000133.1, on the reverse strand, counting down.
ATCTATTTTGCATCAGCCATCGCATTGTTGACAACAGCTTGCAACACCGACGATGTAATCACCGAAGAACTTGAAGACCACTACCGTGCCAAGACCGAAGCATCGGTAGCCGTACAGACCAAAGTATTTGAATATACACCGGCTCCAGGTCAGTTCATCAACGAAACCAAGACGGGTGGTTTCGATGGTACACAAACCACACCGGAATCAGCCATCGCTTATGCTACCAAGCGAATGGAAGATGAATTGTTCGTGTCATTGGGCGGATTCGGTGGTTACATTGTGGTGGGTTTCGACCATAGTATCGACAATACCGGTGGTTACGACTTTGGTGTAAAGGGCAATTCTTTTAGTGGCTCATCAGAACCGGGCATCGTTTGGGTGATGCAGGACAAGAACGGTAATGGCATGCCCGACGAGACTTGGTATGAATTGGCTGGCTCGGAAACAGGCAAGCCGGAAACCATCCAGAACTATTCGGTAACCTACTATCGCCCTACAGAACCACAAAAGCCGGTGCAATGGACGGATAGCGAAGGAAATAGCGGGGAAATAGACTACCTGAAGGCATATCACCGACAAGATTACTATTACCCGTTGTGGATTAAGGAAGACAGCTATACACTTACCGGAACTTGCTTGAAGGCACGCAATTACGATGCGTCGGGCAAAGGTACCTATTGGGTAAATGCCGAGTACGATTGGGGTTATGCAGACAATTTCAGCTCTACCGACCGATTGACCAACGACAGTAATGCCAATGCGGATACCAATGCCAACCACTTCAAGATTTCGGATGCGATAGATGCTCAAGGTAACTCGGTAAACTTGAAGTACATCGACTTCATCAAGGTGCAGGTGGGTGTGAATACCAAGAGCGGATGGTTGGGCGAAGTCTCTACAGAAGTATTCGGTTTCTTTGATTATTCCATGAAATGAGTATGAAAATCTCTATCCATATATGTAAATTTATGATACTGGTGGCAGCATCCTTCGGGATGTTGCTTTCCGGTTGCATGGAGTGGGATTACGGCGAGTACGAAGACTTCAACATCACTTCGCCGGGGCTGTTCATTACGAACGAGGGTAATTTCCAATATGGCAATGCCACGCTTTCGTTCTATAATCCTGCTACCAAAGAAATAGAGAACGAAGTGTTCTATCGCGCCAATGCCATGAAACTGGGCGATGTGGCTCAGTCTATGGTGATACGCGACGGCATCGGTTGGGTGGTGGTGAACAACTCGCATGTGGTGTTTGCCATCGATATCAACACCTTCAAGGAAGTAGGTCGAATCACAAACTTTACCTCGCCCCGATACATCCACTTCATTTCGGACGAAAAGGCTTATGTTACCCAAATTTGGGACAATCGTATCTTCATCGTCAACCCCAAGAAGTATCAGATAACCGGCTACATCGAATGTCCGAACATGACGATGGAAAGTGGTTCTACAGAGCAGATGGTGCAGTATGGAAAGTATGTGTATGTGAACTGTTGGTCGTACCAGAACCGCATCTTGAAGATTGATACCGAGACCGACCAGGTGGTCGATGAACTGGAAGTAGGTATTCAGCCTACATCGCTCGTGATGGACTGCAACAACAAGCTTTGGACGGTGACAGATGGCGGTTACGAAGGTTCGCCCTACGGACACGAGGCTCCATCGCTTTATCGCATCGATGCCGAGACTTTCACCATCGAGAAGCGCTTCAAGTTTGAGTTTGGCGACTGGCCATCGGAGGTGCAGCTCAATGGCACGAAAGACAAGATCTATTGGCTGAACGATGATGTTTGGGAGATGGATGTTACGGCCGATCGTGCACCGGTAGAGCCTTTCCTGCCTTATAACGGAACCCTTTATTATGGTCTTACCATCTGTCCGCGCACGGGTGATGTATATGTGGCCGATGCCATCGACTATGTGCAACAAGGCATGATATATCGGTATTCCAAGGACAAGGAGTTGATAGACGAGTTTTATGTGGGCATCATTCCCGGTGCTTTTTGTTGGAAATAAAGAATAGGTATGAAACGATTGATATTAGGTTTGCTTTTGCTTGCCCCAAGTGTCTTGTTGGCACAAATAAATAAAAGGATTTTCCGCATTCCCGAAGTGACCATCCTCGGCAAACGACCGATGAAGGAAATTGGGGTACAGAAAACCCAAATGGACTCCATTACCCTGAAAGAGAACATTGCTCTCTCCATGGCCGATGTGCTTACATTCAACTCTTCCATCTTTGTAAAGAACTATGGACGTGCCACGCTTTCTACGGTTGCCTTTCGGGGTACATCGCCTTCGCACACCCAAGTAACGTGGAACGGTATGCGCATCAACAATCCCATGCTGGGCATGACGGACTTCTCCATGATTCCTTCTTACTTCATCGATGATGCTTCGTTGCTTCATGGCACTTCGTCGGTAAACGAAACGGGAGGTGGTTTGGGTGGTTCGGTCAAGCTCTCTACACAGCCTGCCAATGCCGAGGGATTCGGCTTGCAATATGTGCAAGGTATCGGTTCGTTCCGAACATTCGATGAGTTCCTCCGCCTTACTTATGGCGACGATCATTGGCAATCGTCCACGCGTTTGGTCTATTCTTCTTCGCCCAACGAATTTTCTTATCGCAATCACGACAAGAAGGAAAACATCTACGATGAAGACATGAACATCGTAGGGCAATATTATCCGGAGGAAAAGAACAGGAGCGGTTCGTTCAAGGACATGCACGTGTTGCAGGAAGTATATTATAATACAAGGAGAGGAGACCGCTTCGGGTTGAATGCCTGGTATATCAATTCCAACCGGGAGCTTCCGATGCTTACCACCGATTATGGGGAGGAGAGTGCCTTTGAAAACCGTCAGCGCGAGGAAATTTTCCGTGGTATTCTTTCGTGGGACCACATGCGCGAGAACTGGAAGGTAGCAGCCAAAGGAGGGTACATCCACACGCAGATGAAGTACGACTACAAGCGTGATGCCGGTACGGGAACCATGGTTCCGATGACCCGTTCGCGGAGCAAGATCAATACCTTCTACGGACAAGCTGAAGGGGAATATTACATTGGCAGGGAATGGTTGTTTACTGCCAACGTAGCAGCTCATCAGCATTTTGTGGAAAGCCGTGACAAGAACATCATCCGTCAGGATGGAAACCAGGCTGTAGTAGGCTATAAGAAAGGCCGTACCGAACTCTCGGGTGCCGCTTCGGCCAAGTGGCAACCCAACGATCGTATGGGGCTCTCTGTAGTTTTGCGGGAGGAGTTGTATGGCGAAAGCTGGACACCTGTTATCCCTGCTTTCTTTGTCGACGGAATATTGTCGAAGAAAGGAAACATCATGGCCAAGGCATCCGTATCGCGTAACTTCCGTTTTCCTACACTGAACGACCTCTACTTCTTGCCGGGCGGTAATCCTGACTTGAAGCGTGAAAGCGGATGGACTTATGACGTTGGCTTGTCGTTTGCCGTTGGGAAGGAAGATGTGTACTCGCTGAGTGGTTCGGTAAACTGGTTCGATTCGCATGTGCAAGACTGGATTCTTTGGTTGCCTACTACCAAAGGTTTCTTCTCGCCCCGCAACGTGAAGGATGTGCATGCCTACGGTACCGAGTGGAAAGGGGATTTGAGTCTTGCTTTGGCCAAGGATTGGAATTTGACTTTGAACGGAACCTTGTCGTGGACACCCTCCATCAACGAAGGAGAACCCATGTCGCCAGCCGACCAATCGGTGGGTAAGCAGTTGCCTTATGTGCCCGAATGGTCATCCAGTGTTACAGGTCGCCTGTCGTGGAAACGATGGTCGTTTCTTTACAAGTGGTGCTATTATAGTGAGCGTTTTACCATGTCATCGAATGACATATCTTTGACCGGAAAATTGCCTTCCTATTATATGAGTAACATCACACTGGAGCGCGGAGTTTCGTTGAAGTGGGCAGAGTTGTCGTTAAAGGGTGCTGTAAATAATTTGTTTAATGAAGAGTATTTGTCGGTATTATCTCGTCCGATGCCACGCATTAATTTCGAATTCTTTATTGGTATAACACCTAAGTTCTAATAGAAGAACCTTTTATAAAAGAATCAGCGTAAGTAGAGCATGTTCGCTTTTACTTACGCTGATTTTCTTTTCAATTATGTCATCTTATCTGATTCCCCGCTTATTCAGAGCCTGCTGATACTTCCGTGCATTGGCTGCATGTTGGGCGGAGGTTACGGCAAAGTTATGGGTGCCGGAGAAGTCCTCCTTGGCGCACATGTAGATGTAGTTGTGCTGGGTGTAGTTCAACACGCTTTCCAAGCCTTGGTACGAAGGTACGCGGATAGGACCCGGAGGCAAGCCGGCATACTTATAAGTATTATAAGGTGAATCCACTTCCAAATGTTTGAACAGGATGCGCTTCAATCCGAATTCTTGGAGGCTGAACTTCACCGTTGGGTCGGCTTGTAGGAGCATGCCTTTCTTCAAGCGATTGATGTAGAGACCGGCCACCATCGGTTTTTCGGCTTGGTTGGCGGTTTCTTCTTCTACGATGGATGCAAGGGTAGCTACCTCGATGGGAGTGAGGCCGATGGCTTGTGCCTTCTGCAAGCGCGTCTCGTTCCAGTAAGCCTTGTGCTCCTTCTGCATGCGAGCCATGAAATCTTTGGCGCTGATGTTCCAATACACCTCGTAAGTGTTCGGGATGAAGAGGGCAGGGAGGGTTTCCTTGCTATAACCCATCTTTTGGATGAAGTCCGCATCGTTCAGCAAGTTGGCAATTTCCACCGAGTCGATCATGAGTTGGCGGGATGCATTGCGGGCAATCCGGTCGAGTGTACGTACGCTACCGATGGTGAGGCGCACCGGAGTTTGATAGCCCATGGAGAGGCGACGATGCAAGTGGCGCATGTTGTCTGTCGGAAGGATGGCATAGCGTCCGGTCTTGATATTATAGCCTTTGTAGCGCACCAACGACTCCAATCCGTGCATCTGCTTCGGGTTCCCTGCTTCGATTATTTTGGTGTACACCGAGTCGATGTCATCGTCTCTATCGATGTAGATGTAGGCCTTCTCCGTGATTTGGAAAGGCTGGGCAAAGAAATAATAATAAATGTGGGCAACGCCTGCTATGCCGAAGAGGAGCATGGCCAAGGCTGAGCCGAGGATAATTTTTTTCGTTTTCTTTTTCATATACGTATATCATTGGATTGTCATTAGGAACGTAACGAAGTGAATTGAAAAATATTGGAAACATAAAGTGGGTGTTACCGAGATTCTTCGCTTCGCTCTGAATGACATATTATATTTATTACGGCAATTCCTTCACGATTTCTGCTTCCAGTCGGTTTTCCAATTCATCGGGTAGGGCAGAGAAGAAGTCCATGCCGGTGAGCTTCTCAACCTTGTCCACTGTGGTGAGGTACTCGGTAAGTGGTCGCTCGCCCGATTCGTTGTCGAAGAGGAAGGCCAAGGCTACCTGCTTCTTGGCGTGGTTGATGAGAATCACCTTGAAGAAGGCATCGGGTACACGCACGCGATTGTCGCCGATGTATTCCTTGCGCTTGCCGGTGTAGATAGGTCCGCACACGATGTGTACCTTGTCGAATCGGCGTGCCCATTGGCGTGACTTGTTTTCCAGTTCGCCCCAGTCGGATGTGTTGAGGTTATGGTTCTGCGGACAGATGTTGGTCATGTAGAACGATTCCTCCATGGCCTTCTTGCTCCACTTCATGTCGGCAGCTGGAGCCATGTGTCCACGGTCGTATCCGGAGTTGGAGTAGTCGTAAGTCACCACTTTCGGTCCTTTGGCATCCGGGTCGGGTTGGAACTTGTTGGTACGCTCTTCCTTGCCATTGGTTTCCTTCTTGGTCAGCTCCCAAGCCACCCATTGCGGGGTGCGGTTCTTCTGGTCGTAAGCCAAGGTATATCCGGTGCGGTAGAGCACTTGTCCCTGCTTCTTGGCATCCATTACGGGTATTTCCATGAGCGGGGCATCGGTGGCCGGTTGAGTCTGTTCGCTTTCTTCTGTGGTGGGAGTTGTGTCGCGTTCCATCCACGATTGGCCGGATACATACGATACGATAGCCAGCACGAAGGCTATCCACAAGCTCACGATGGTTGGTTTTTTCTTTTTCTTAGCCATAATTCCTGTTTTGGTTGAGTGGGCAAAGATAGGAAATAATTTGGTAATATAATTGAAAAACGTTAAGTTTGCAAATTAGAATCAAACAACCTTAATTCACAACAAGTATGAAGAAGAAACTTTGTGCAGCGTTGCTTGCACTTTCGATGGCGTGTCCGTCCTTGCATGCCCAGAATCTCTTGAACGAGACTCAAGAACAGAAGGATAAGCGTATGGAATGGTTCCACAAGGCCAAGTTGGGTATCTTTATCCACTGGGGTGTTTATGCGGTGAAGGGCGTATCGGAAAGCTGGTCGTTCTACAACAAGTATTTGCCTCATGATGAATACATGAAGCAATGCGAAGGCTTTACCGCTTCCAAGTACGACCCGAAGGCATGGGTAGAACTCATCAAGGAAAGTGGTGCGCAATATACCGTGCTTACTACCAAGCATCACGATGGTGTGGCTCTTTGGGATACCAAGCAGAACGGCATCAGCGTAGTGAAGAACACTCCGGCAAAGCGTGACTTGGTGACTCCGTTTGTGGATGAAGTACGCAAGGCAGGCTTGAGACTCGGTCTTTACTATTCGTTGCCAGACTGGTCGCACCCTGATTATCCGAACATGACCCGCACCGATGTGCGCTATAAGGATGACCCGAAGCGTTGGGATGCTTTCTGTAAGTTCAACTTCGGTCAGTTGGCAGAATTGAACAATGCTTACAAGCCTGACCTCTATTGGTTCGATGGTGACTGGGAACAGAATGCCGAAACTTGGAGAGCAAAGGGCATCATGGAATTGCTCCGTGGCGGTAACAAGAACGTGATTGTGAACTCACGTATCACCGGCTATGGCGACTATGCTACTCCTGAACAAGGTGTGCCTGTGGTTCGTCCGGAAGAAAAGTACTGGGAACTCTGTATGACCATGAATGACTCTTGGGGCTACCAGCACAATGACAAGAACTACAAGACTCCGCACATGCTTCTCCGTACATTCGTGGATTGCTTGAGCAATGGTGGTAACATGTTGATGGACATCGGTCCGAAGGAAGACGGTACTATCCCGGAAGAACAAGTGGCTATCTTGAAGGAATTCGGTCGTTGGACAAAGAAGCACAAGGAAGCTATCTACGACACTCGCGCTGGTATTCCGGCCGACCATTTCCAGGGCTTCACTGCTTTGAACCAAGGTGGCGATATCCTTTATTTGTACTTGCCATACCGCCCGAACGGTGTCGTAGAAATCAAGGGTCTTGTGAATAAGGTAAACCGTGTGTGGGTAGTGGGCGATGGCTCTATGCTCAGCTACAAGGTTCACAACAAGAACTACTGGAGCGGTGTGCCGGGTAACCTCTACATCGAAGTGCCTGACCATGTGCTCGACGAACAGATCACCGTATTGGCTGTATTGCTCGATGGTCCTATCCAGCTCTACCGTGGTGAAGGTAAGGTAATTGAAAGTAACTAATCCTTAAATAACAAGAATGATGAAAAGAATCGAAACTTTGGGCTTGGGTCTCTTCTGCATGGCATCGGTATTGACCGGATGTGCAGGTGGCGAAAAGCAAGCTAACGCAGAGGGTGCACCATGCATCTTCGAAAAATACGAACGCTATTTGGTACAACCTCGTTCATACGTGGCTTACCGCACAGAAGGTGCATTGAAGATTGATGGTAAGCTCGACGAATCTTCTTGGCAGAAGGCTAAGGATACAGAAGCATTCGAAGACATCAGTGGTGCAGGCTTCGCAGAACCGAAGTACAAGACTACTGCCAAGATGCTTTGGGACGATGATTACCTTTATGTAGGTGCCGTTCTCGAAGAACCGAACATCGATGCCAAGTTGACTCAACGCGATACCATTATCTATTACGATAACGACTTCGAAGTGTTCATCGACCCGGATAGCGATGGTCATAACTATTTCGAAATCGAAGTGAATGCCAAGAACGTGCTTTTCGACTTGATGCTCGACAAGCCATACCGTGTAGGTGGTGACTTCTTCTTGCAATGGGATTGCCCGGGTATCCAGTCGGCTATCTATATCGATGGTACTTTGAATAACCCGAAGGATACAGACAAGATGTGGAGCGTGGAAATGGCTATCCCTCGCCAAGCCTTGACATTGAGCTTCAACAACCTCTTGAAGGCTGGCAACACTTGGAGAATCAACTTCTCTCGCGTGGAATGGTTGAAGAAGCCGGAAGAAAACTGGGTATGGAACGCAACTGGTCGCATCGACATGCACATGCCTGACCGTTGGGGTTACCTCCACTTCTCGGACAACAAGGTGGGTACTGAAGAAACTGCTATGGTTTATCCGCACGACATGGACATCTACAAGCTCATGTGGGCGATGTTCTATGCTCAGCAGGATTACAAGAACGAAAACGGTAAGTTCGCTTCGTTGAACGAACTCCCGGGCTTGAGCGCCGAAATGAAGCAGAAGGTTTCTATGGAAGCTACAACCAATACTTACGAAATCTGTGCAGAAGTGCCGGCCGAAGGTAAGGTTTACGTCCTCAACAACGAAGGTTACTTCAAGAAGGAAGACAAGAAATAATCGTTCCTACCGATGGAATAAGAAGAGTGGATGCGTAATGCATTCACTCTTTTTTTGCTTAGTTAGTAGCAATCCCCCTTATGAAGGGGGTAGGGGGATGTCTCTTTCGTATGGAGCATAAAAGCTTCTGAATCATGAAGCCTATGGAACATCCCCCTGGCCCCCTTCACAAGGGGGAGGTAGAAAAAAAGAGGCCCCCATACTTTTGGGAACCTCTTCTGTTTAAAGCTAACTGATTAAAATTGGTATTTTATCTGGCTTCCTGATAGAGGAAACGCTTGATACTCTTCTTTGGAGTCTTTTCGAATTCTTCGTGATAAATCTTTACGCGAGCAATCTGTTCGTAAGCGGCAATCTGCTGGTTTACGGCTACGCGGTTGGCTTCCATCTGCTCTTCCACCTGCTTTTCGCTCATACCGTTGGCAAATGCCAATTCAAAGTCCGGATAGATAAGGGCAGCCAACTTACCGTCGAGTGCCTGGATCACGATGCTTTCGTTCACGTAAGGCATGTTGTTGAGCTTGTCTTCAATTTCTTCCGGATAGATGTTCTGACCAGAAGGACCGAGCAACATGTTCTTCGAGCGACCCTTGATCGTTACATAACCGTTTTCATCGATTACGCCAAGGTCACCTGTGTGCATCCATCCGTCTGCATCAAGCACCTCGCGTGTAGCTTCTTCGTTCTTGTAGTAACCGAGCATCACGTTATCGCCACGGCAGATGATTTCGCCCGGGATGTTAGCTGGGTCAGCGCTGAGCACCTTCACTTCCATGTTGTCTACTGCCTTACCGCAAGAACCTGCCTTGAACTTCTTCCAGTCTTCGTAACAGATAAGCGGAGCACATTCGGTCATACCATAACCTACGGTGTAAGGGAATTCGATGCTACGCATGAAGGCTTCGATTTCCTGGTTGAAGGCTGCACCACCCACCACGATTTCGTAGAACTCACCACCGAAGGCATTCATCAACTGTTCGCGTACTTTCGCTCTGATCTTGTCGCTGATGAATGGCATATGCATCAAGAACTTCATGGTTGGAGTTTCGAGCTTCGGAAGCACGTTCTTCTTGATAATCTTTTCGATGATCAATGGCACGGCAATCACCAATGAAGGCTTCACTTCGGCAAATGCCTGAAGGATGATCTTCGGACTCGGCATACGGGTGAGGAAGAATACCTGAACACCTGCACAGAACTGGTAGAGGAATTCGAAGGCAAGGCCATACATGTGAGCCATCGGGAGCATAGAAACGAGGCGGTCGCCCTTCTTCATGGTCAGTGCACCGAAGGCAAACATCATGTTCGACCACAAGGCACGAGCCGGAATCATTACACCCTTAGAGAAGCTGGTTGTACCCGATGTATAGTTGAGGACGAGCAATTCGTCCGGGCTATCCTTATAATAATTGATGTGTTCCTTGCGGAAGTTCTTCGGGAATTTCTTGCCGAAGAGTTCGTTGAGGTGTTCGCGAGCGTAAGTCAACTTTTCAGTACGAGACAAGAGCAGGCTGAAGTCGTTCACCAAGATTACACCTTCGAGGCCCGGCATGGCACTTTCGTCGAGGCCTTCCCATACCACGTCGCCCACAAAGAGGAGCTTCGCTTCCGAGTGGTTTACGATATTGTGTACCTGGTCTGGCTTGAATTCGTGGAGGATAGGAACGATTACGGCACCGTAGGTAACGGTAGCGAGGAATGTCACGCCCCAATGCGACATGTTGCGTCCGCAGATGGCAATCTTATCGCCCGGCTTTACACCGCTTTCTTCGAAAATAATGTGGAGCTTTTCAATCTTGCGAGCTACATCCTTGTATTGATAGGTTACACCTTTATAGTCAGTCAAGGAATTTGCATCCCAATGCTTCTTGATGCTTTTTTCAATTAAAGCTATGAAACTCTTTTCGTTGTCCATAATATATATGTCTTTATTTTTTGCACATAATTGATAAATCTGTGTAAAGATAGGACATTATTACGAGATAACAAAGAGATTTGGCACAAAAGTGTTTTTTTTGTGCAGAATTAGGCGTTGAAATAGTTTCTTTCGCCGAAAATCTTGCTTCCTACGCGTATCAGTGTGCTTCCGTGGGCAATGGCCAGCGGATAGTCGTCGCTCATGCCCATGGATATCTCCTTGAAGTGCGGGCAATCGCCGAAGTGGGTCTCCTTCAGTTCGCGGAAGAAGTCGCTCAGGGTGGCAAATTCGGCTTCCACTTGGGTGAGGTCGTCGGTGTTGGTAGCCATGCCCATTACGCCCGCTATCTGCACGTGGGTCAGGGTGCGCCACAACCCCTCGTCGAGCATGGCACGGCACTCGTCGGTGCTGAACCCGAACTTCGTTTCCTCTTGGGCAATGTGTATCTGCAGGAGGCAGGGGATGATGCGTCCCGCCTTGGCTGCCTGCTTGTCTATCTCGCTCAAGAGCTTGTAGGAATCCACGCCATGAATCAGCGCCACATACGGAGCCATGTACTTTATCTTGTTGGTCTGCAAGTGACCTATGAAGTGCCACTCTATGTCCTTGGGCAAGGCTTCGTACTTCTGTGTCATCTCCTGCACCTTCGATTCGCCGAAGATGCGCTGACCGCCCTCGTAGGCATCTTGAAGTGCTTCGATGGGGTGGAACTTCGATACGGCTACCAGGCGCACCTGTGCGGGCAAGGCAGACTTTATTTGGCTGATTTGTTCTTGTATGTGGCTCATAGTAATGAAGAATGAAGAATGATGAATGAAGAATGAATGTTTCGGGGTTATGATAGCCTTCAGAAATTCTTCATTCTTCATTATTCGTTCTTAATTTGTTTTACGCTTCCGGGAATTCAGGCTTGTCGTGCGGACCTTCTGTATACGGATAAACATCCATGATATTGGTTTCGGCTATCGAGCTGATGATATAGTCCGCCATCGATCCCTTCATGCCCTCGTCCAGCTTCTTCACGCCATCGCGCAGGTCGGTAGCCTGTACCAGTACGTTGGTCGATGTCTTCTTCTCCGCACCGCTCTTTTCGTCCAGGGTGATGAAGGTGAGCTTGCACTTGAACCATCGGTCGGATTCGGCATCTTCGGCAAAGAAGAGTTCCGAGTATTTGGCGCGCTTGATGTCGCTCACGGTGAACTCACCGCTGATGTATGGAGTCATTTCCTCGATGATGCGTGCTTCGGCTTCGGTAAAGCTCAGTGCATCCACCAAGTAAGGTTCGGTAACTTTCTTGTTCATGCCATTTTCCATGGTCTTTTCGTATTGAATCTTGCATTCAAACCAAGTGTGCATCATAATTGTTCAGTATTTAAGTTTTTATTGGATGCAAAGATAATACTTTTTCGTTTCGCGGTGCACGATGAGGGCGAATTTTTCGGCTTCATAGATGCCATCTATCGGGGGATAGAATTAGTCTGTTGGAGGAGTGGAGCGTGGATGTTACCTTTGCATCAGATAAAAGAAATGATTTGCACAACCCCATAAAAATTGATAAAGATATGACAACGATAAACTTAACTAAAGGTGGATTCTTAAGAAAAGTAGCTAACTATCTGGCCAATCCCGACGAGTGGAAATTCTTGGGCGAACGCCCTGCACTCATCGACTTCTACGCTCCGTGGTGCGGACCTTGCAAGGCTCTCTCGCCGGTGCTCGACGAGCTGGCCAAGGAGTATGCAGGGAAGATAGATATATATAAGGTGAACGTGGACAACGAGCAGGAGCTGGCATCGCTATTCCGTGTACGGAGTGTGCCTACGCTGGTGTTTGCTCCCCTGAAGGGCGACCCTCATGTGTCTATGGGTGCACCTACCAAGGCTCAGCTCCGCCAGGCGCTCGATAGCTTCATAGCCGAAACCCATTGACCCCATAAATGTTTTTTGTCTATATATTGTGTGTTTTTTTAATGTGTTGATTCGTAAGGAAAGGCTGCATCGGCGGATGCGGCCTTTCTGGTTATATAAATTAATGTAAAGAAGCAATTCGACGTTTCTTGTTAAACATGCTTTCTTTTTTTTGTATACCGATTTTATGGCTTTAGTCTATAGAAAGCACATTCCAAATCCCATCTTCCGATAACACCCCGCGTTTCAAGTCCTTGGGGAGCAGTCCGGCTTCATCGTTGGCAAAATCTTGCTTCCATTCATCGCTTTCGTAATATTCGGCAAGGATGCGGATGGCTTCTTGTATCTTTTCTTGCTTTTCGGGGCTTGTAGTGGGCTCTTTTCGGGCTTCTGTAACAAGGTCGAGCAGCTGCTCCATGTGTCTGATTCGTTCTGTCTGTTTTATATCTATCTTAAAATGAGTTGGTTAGGTTTTTTGTTATAACGGACGATGTAACGTTGTAACACTTGTAACATTGTAACACCGGCATGTGTGCGAGAGGGTCAATCATATATTAGTAATATAATATAATAATTATTGTATATTTATTTATATATCTATGCATGTGTAACAAAAATAGCCCTATGTTACATTGTTACGTTGTTACATTGTTACAAATGCATGTTCGGCGTTATCGGGGATTGTAACCGTGTAACGTTGTAACATGGTAACATTGTAACATGGTAACACCGTAGTCTGCAAATGGAAACTGCCCTGAAAGCAAATGTGTTCCAAGGCTGTCTCGTTGTAAGGATATGTGTTTTTTTTACTTCATCAGCTCCTCAATCTTCTTCGGCAGGTCCATGTTCTTCATGATGCCTGCAAAGGCTTCTGCGCCAGCTCCGTAAGCGAAGATAGGCACGACGGTACCGCTATGTCCCTTGGTGCTGAACGAGAGCTTTACAGGCGTTGGATTGCCCACTTCATGGCTATTGTATGCCACGGCTGTGCCACCGGTTTCGTGGTCGGCTGTTACCACCAGAAGGGTTTCCGGGTGCTCGTTCACATAAGCCACCAATTGGCGCAAGGTGTTGTCGAATTCCTTCATTTCCACAATCATGCCGTCCGAGTCGTTGTTATGGCCATATCCGTCGATGATGGCGCTCTCGATCATCAGGAAGAAGCCTTGCTTGTTGTCGCGGGAGAGGACTTCCAATGCCTTCTGGGTTGCCTTTTGCAAGTATACGGTAGGTTCCGAAAGGCGAGTCGTGTCACCGCTTTCTTCCGAAGCTGCTGCCAGTTTGGCGGCCAGGCATACTTCAGCACCATCGGCTGCACTGGCGGTAGTGTTGCTTGATTTGTTTCTGCGGTGTACATCACCCATGGTAAGGATACCTACAAACTTGTCGGAAGAGGTATTCAATACGGATTTCCAATCCAAATAGACATCATAACCTTTTTCTATGAGTGTAGCTGTAAGGTCTACTGAATCCGGACGGTTGATGAATGCACTAAGACCAGCACCGATGGCTACATCCACCTGGCTTTCGGTGAACTGCTTGGCGATGTCGTAAGTCATGTTGCGGTTGGTTACACCGGCATAGAAAGCACCTGGAGTGGCTTCGGTCAGCGTGGTGTTCACCACGATACCGCTTCGCTTGCCCATGGCCTGAGCCTTGCGAAGAACGCTTGTGAGCTGCTGTCCGTCGGGGTCAACGCCCAGGTATCCGTTCTTGGTGCGGGTGCCGGTAGCCAAGGCTGTACCTCCGGCAGGCGAGTCGGTCACATAGTTGTTGGCCGAGCAGGTTTCCGAGAGACCGATGACGGGCGCTTGTTCGAATCCGGTCACGCCATCTTCGGCAAGGAGCAGAGAAGATACGGCACCGAATCCCATGCCATCACCAATCAGATAGATAACATTCTTTACTTGAGGCTTTTCTTCGGCCTTGTTGCAACAAGATGTCGCCGTGAAGAGCGAGAGCATGGCTGCCGAAATCAGACAAATCTTTTTCATAAATAGTGGTTTTTCATTGTTTCTTTGGAACAAAGATACGAGGATTTTGCATAACGTAGATAATATTGGACATTTTTTGAATAAAATTCTTGGTTAAATATTTGTTTTACAATCTTTTTTAGTAATTTAGCCACGGAAATCGGTAGTAAGCAATCGGAAGTCGATACGAAGATAACATAAATCAGATAAAATAAGTATTATGAACGAATTGATCGAAAAAATCAAGGAAATGAGCGAAGCGTTGTTGGTGGATGCTGCTGCTCAAGCTGAAAAGGGTAACAAGGCTGCTGGTACTCGTGCTCGTAAGGTATCGTTGGACTTGGAAAAGGTATTGAAGGAATTCAGAAAAGCTTCTTTGGAACAGTCAAAGCAGTAATTTTCGGAAGAAATTCGGAAAAGATTTAAAGTGGGTGTGTTTGAATGCGCATCCACTTATTTTTTAGTTACGAAGTAATAATCCCCCTTGTGAAGGGGGTTGGGGGATGTTCTATTAGAAATGGTAAACATTTTACTTATTCATAAAGGACGTCAAAGCCAATGGAACATCCCCCTGGCCCCCTTCACAAGGGGGATAATAACTTGAGTTATATTTTTTAGGCACGGATTTTTTCATTACCTTTGGAGTCTACTATGAAAAAGGGACTTTTAGCTTTGCTATGGGTGGCCACTTTGTGCTCGGCCATGTCTTTCCTTGCCTGCGGTGAGGGAGGACGGAAGGCTGATGCGTTTCTTCGGGCGGACTCCTTGAACCGCGAGGCGTACGAGGTGCGATACAAGGATTGGCATCTGTCTGAGGCATTGGCTCAGGAGGCGTTGGAAGTGGGCAAGGAATCCCCGTCCATCCAAGCCGAGGCGCTGAACAATTTGGCGTTCTGCTCCTTTATCCGCATGAATTTCGAGAAGGCGGACAGCCTCTTTGCCGAGGTGTACGATATCACCACCAACGAGCTGGAATGCCTGGTGGCCGATGTGGGCATGATGAAGATATGCCAGCGCACGGCCATGAACAAGGAATTCTATGATTATCGCAACAGTGCCCTCCGTCGCATCAAGCGTATTGGCGAGGATGAAGAAGCCTTGAAGAATCCTGATTTCCTCCGCCGGTTCCATTATGCCTGCTCGGAGTTCTCCATTACATCGTCTGTATACTATTATTACTTGGAACAAGAAGCCCAGTCGCTCGAAGCCATCGATGAGATTGATGTCAACGCGGAGCTCGAGGGCGACACTTCCCAATTGCTGTACTATTATTACATGAAAGGTTCCGGAGGCATGTATCAGGCATCGACTCCGAAGGATGTGCTCGTAGGCGAGTTCGACTATCTGATGGATTGTCTCATGCTGAGCCATGAACAAGGCTATGTGTATTTCGAGGCAAATGCTTCGCAAGCCATGGCGGAGTTGCTGAAGAACCGGAAGAACTTCGATATTCTCGTAAAAAACCGACCGAGAATGATGCTGATGCTCAATCCGGCAAACTTGCCTCGCGAGGAGCTGGTCATGGCCTTGGCCGAGAGTGCCTTGAAGCTTTTCAAGCAGTACGACGACTGGTATCAGATATCGGGAACTTACCGCACATTGGCATCCTGTTACAACGAGTTGGGGGCGCACGATGAGGCCTTGGACATGCTCGGCGAAGCGCTCTCGTATGTCAACCTTCATCACGAAAAGTTCTATCATTGTCACGATACATTGGATAGGCTGAAGCCTTACATTCCGGAGGCCACCGAATCCATCGAATTGAATTGGATCAATGCCGAGGGCATCAAGACCGTGCCCGAATGGATTGCCCGTCTTCGCGAGCAACTCAGCGTGACCTACTCGGCTTTGGGCATGAAACCGCAATCGGATTACAATCGAAACATTTATCTGGATATCCTCGACTATACCCGTCAGGACAAGGAACTGGAGAGCCGATACCTTGCATTGGAAAAGGAATCGGACATGTTGAATCTACTCTTGGCGTTGGTCTTGGGCGGATTGGTGGTGCTCGTGTGCTTGATGATCTACCTGAACCGCCGGTGGAAAATCCGCAATACCCGCTATGTGGAGCGCTTGAAGGAGGCATTGGAAATTAGTCGGGAAATCACCGCCTCTGTGCCATCGGATGCGGAGGAACTGGAGGATGTGACCGAAGCCATCCTGGCATCTGTAAAGCAGAAGCTCATGACCTTGGTAGGTGCTACGGGCATGTCCATTCGTCCGGTAGGTGAAGAGGAGAAATTGCCTAAACCATCGGACAAGGAATTCTTGTTGAAAGACTCCGAAGGCAGAATCATCGGAGTGTGGGAGGTGGAAGTGCCAACCGGCATCCGCAAAGAAGAAAGAGCCTTGCTCGAGGTGATTGTCCCTTATCTCTCGTGGACATTGGAGAACGGCTTGGCCATGATTCTCCTCGGCGATGAGCGTCGTCGTTTGGAAAAAGAGCAATATGTGCACGAGCAACATCTGGTAGAAAACAAGCGTCAGAATTTGGTAAAGAAGGCTTGCCTCTTCCTCGTGGCAGGCATTACACCTTATATAGATAGGGTGGTAAACGAGGTGCACAAGTTGCTCGCTTTCGGATATTTGTCGCGCAAGGACATCAAGGAAGGAAAGTATCAGTACATGAGCGAACTGGTTACTCGCATCAAGGAGTACAACGACATCTTGGCGCTTTGGATCAAGATGCGACAAGGTTCGTTGAGCTTGCATGTAGAGAACTTTGCCTTGGCTCCGCTATTCGAGGTCTTGCAGAAGGGACGGAGGAATTTCGACCTGAAGATGCAGGCGTTTTCGGTAAAACCTACCGACGCTTGGGTGAAGGCGGACAAGGCGCTGACTTTGTTCATGCTCAACACGCTGATGGAGAATGCCCGCAAGTATACCCAACAGGGTGGAGAGATTCAGGTCTATGCCGAAGAAACGGAAGATTACGTTGAAATATCCGTACAAGACAATGGCTCTGGATTGGCCGAGGAAGATGTAGCTTGCATCCTGAACGAAAAGGTGTACGATTCGGGCAAGATTGGTATCCGCACGGCATCAGATGTAGAGGCTTTGCAGAAGAACAAGGGAGGTGGATTCGGCTTGATGAATTGCAAGGGCATCATCGAAAAATACCGCAAGACGAACGACTTCTTCCGCGTATGTTGTTTCCAGATAGATAGCAAGCCAGGCAAGGGTAGCCGTTTCTATTTCCGCTTGCCTAAAGGGGTGCAACGGGCACTGGGTGTATGCTTGCTCATGGTGTCTGTCTTGTTGGGCGGATGCCGGTCGGGAGTGTCAACATCGGTAGAGAATGGACAAGAGGTTCTTCCGATGGATTCCGTAATGTACGATTCCTTGTTGGTGGAAGCCAATCGTCTGTCCGAACGTGTGTATCAAGCCAATCTCGAAGGAAAATATGAACAAGCCTTGGCGTATGCCGATAGCACATTGGCTTGCTTGAACAGGCATTTCATGAAGTATGCCGATTTTGTAGCTCCTCAGTTGCAATTGGTGGGCGAGGGTGCATCTGCCGAGTTGGGTTGGTTTACCTCCAATTTCGACACGGATTATTATACGTTGCTCGATGTCCGCAACGAGGCGGCCGTGGCCTATTTGGCTTTGGGTGAACTCGATGCCTATCGGTATAATAATCAGGCGTATGTGTCTTTGTATAAGCAGATTAGTGTGGACGGTTCTTTGGAACAATATTGCGAACGCATGAAGTTGTCGTCCATCAACAAGACCATCGCCATTATGCTTTGTGTGGCATTGTTGTTGGCTTTGTTGGTGGGGTATTACTTGTTGCATTGGCGTCATTGGCTCAACTATCGGTTTGGTTTGGAGCAGGTGCTGGAAATCAATCGCAAGGCCCTGTCGGTTCCTGCCACTTGGCAAGAAGAGAGTGCGGAGTTCGTTTCTCAGTTGGTCGATGTCTTGGCCAAGGAACTGAACGAATTGGTTTCGCTCGATGTACTGGGCATCGGTGTCGTAGCCGAGGGAGCATCGGATTTGCATTTTGCTTTCTCTGCCAAGGAAGAGGGCGAGGAGGAGTTGAAGGAAGAAATGAATCGGGTATTCGACAAAAAACTTGCCGAGTGGAATGTGGAGAAGAAAACTTGGTGCTTGCCTCTCTCGCTCAAGGTGGCGGGTGAAGACCGTTGTTTGGGTGTGTTGGGCTTGCGATGTGCGTTTCATCGGGGCAAGGAGGACGATCGGTTGATGCTGGAATTGGTGGTAGGATATGTAGCCATATTGGTGTACAATGCTATCGAAAGGGTAGCTCAGAAGTATCGGGATATCGAGGTGGCGCAGGATGAGGCTCGGCGGGTACTTCGCGAGGAACATCAGCTTCATGTGCAGAACATGGTGCTCGACAATTGCTTGTCCACCATCAAGCACGAAACCATTTATTATCCCAACCGCATCAAGCAGATTGTCGATCGTTTGCAAGAGGGCATGAATGAGGAGGACGAGCGTCGGCAGGTGGAAACGATTTCGGAACTCATCGTATATTATAAGGATGTGTTTACCATTCTCAGTTCGTGTGCATCCCGTCAGTTGGAGGAAGTCACCTTCCGCCGGGGAGTGGTGGAAGTGTCCGGATTGTTGGAATCTGCCGGTAAATATTTCAAGCGGGCAACCCGAAAATTGCCTTTCCGTTTGGATTGGAAGATGGAATCGGAGCCAGTCTCGGTGATAGGAGATGCCATTCAGTTGAAGTTCTTGTTGGAGAATCTGGTGAACGAGGCATTGACATATCCTTGCGACGGACAATTGGAGTGCCGGGCATACAAGGAAGGTAGCTTCGTACGTTTCGAGTTCATCGACCGTCGTCGGGAATATTCGCAAGAAGAATTGAACCAGTTGTTCTATCCGCATCTTTCGCGGATGCAACATCGGGGCGAAGAAGTGCTTACCGGAACGGAATATCTGGTATGCAAACAAATCATTCGTGATCACGACGAGTTTGCCGGCCGTCGGGGTTGTCGCATCAATGCTTGTATGGCAGAGGGAGGCGGATTCATGGTTTGGTTTACCATTCCGGCACGATAAAAAGATAAAAAAGGAAGTATTATGGATACAAAGAAATTTAAAGTCATTATTGTAGAAGACGTAAAGTTGGAATTGAAGGGTACGGAGGAGATTTTCCGTCACGAGATTCCGAATGCCGAGGTGATAGGTACGGCCATGACCGAAGCCGAGTTTTGGCCATTGTTGGAAAAGAATACGCCGGATATGGTGTTGCTCGATTTGGGATTGGGAGGTTCGACCACCATCGGTGTAGATATCTGTGCTTCGTTGCGGAAGAATTATCCCGACATCAAGGTGTTGATTTTCACCGGCGAGGTGCTCAACGAAAAATTGTGGGTAGATGTCCTGAATGCCGGTGCCGATGGTATCATCCTGAAGACCGGTGAGTTGCTTACGGCGGTAGATGTACAGGCGGTAATGGAAGGTAAGAAGTTAGTGTTCAATTATCCGATTTTGGAAAAGATTGTGGCTCGCTTCAAGGAATCGGTGGCATTGGATACCCGTCGACAAGAGGCCATCATCATGTACGACATCGATGAGTACGATGAACGTTTGTTGCGTCACTTGGCATTGGGGTACACCAAGGATATGATTACCAATCTCAAAGGAATGCCTTTCGGTGTGAAGTCGTTGGAAAAGCGTCAGAATGAACTGATCGCCCGTCTTTTCAAACCGGAGGAACGCGGTTGTGTGAATGCTTGTCGGTTGGTGACTCGTGCATTCGAGTTGCATATCATCGATGTAGAAAACTTGGAGGAAGATGAAGAGTGATTCTTGGCATGGCAGGATTAGCCTGACCTTCTTCTTGCTCACGGTAGTTCTGGCCTTATTTTCATGGATAGCGAGTGTCTATGGTGTAGGTGAGGTTCAGAGCTTGTTGAGTGCAGAAGGTATCCGGTGGATGTTGGGGCATGTGGTGGAGAACTATGTGCATGCTCCGGCATTGGGGATAGTGCTCGTTCTGTTCATGGGGATGGGAATCGGAATACGTGCCGGATTGTATGGTGCGTTGAAACGTTTTTGCCGGAAGGAGAAACAGCTTTCGCGTAAGGAGCGAAGGGCATTGGTTGCATCGGTCGTGACTTTGGCATTATATATGGTATTGGTTGGAGTAGCCTTATTATTACCTTGGAATTTTCTGTATAGTGTGACCGGTTCTTGGAATCATTCGCCATTTGCCAAAGGTTTGGTCTATATTTTGTCGGTAGGAATTGGCTTGTCGGGCATGGTATATGGCTATGTTTCCGATGTTTTCCGAGGTTGGAAAGATGTAGTAGGAGGAATGTCTTTGCTGATTTCTCGTTCTGCATCCTATTTTGTGACCTTGTTTTTTGTTGTCCAATTCTTCTCTTCCTTCATTTATACAGGGTTTCCAGCATGTTTTTCTATGTCCGAAGGAGTGGTTGATGCCTTATTTCAGCTATTTTGTTACCTTCCCTTATTTATGTTTGGTGGTAAAAGAGTCCACCATACGCGCGTGCGAAAATAATAAGGTATAGAGGGTATTTGAACATGTGAAGATGGTATGTAAGAATTATGCTCTATAACATCTTTGTGTATCAGTGACTTAGGAAAAACCTTGCAAAAACTTAGCAAAAAAGTGGCTGGATTGTTTGGAGTATATGTTGTAAAGCAGTAATTTTGCACCCGCTTTCGAGAGAGAAACGCGGTAATCATGAAATACTGAACAAAGATGAGGATTTTAGCCTTACCGATTTGAAAAGAAACTTTTTTCAAAAAAAACTTCAAAAAGTTTTGGTAGTTCAAAAATAACCCTTACCTTTGCATCCGCTTTCGAAACGGAAGTATTTAAAGAAGAGTTCTTTGAAAGATTTAGATATGAACAAGCAAGTAGTACAATTCTAACATATGTTAGAAAACAGAAACCGTCAATAAATTAATTGATAGATTT
>JAFYWH010000132.1 GCA_017558175.1 Bacteroidaceae bacterium | reverse complement strand
AATCTTTCAAAGAACTCTTCTTTATAGCTTTCTTTTCGAAAGCGGATGCAAAGGTAAGGGTTATTTTGAACTACCAAAACTTTTTGAAGTTTTTTTTGAAAAATTTTTTTTCAAATCGGTAAGATTCAAAGCCTGTCCTTTGTTTCAGTATTTCAACTCATCTGCGTTTCTCTCTCGAAAGCGGGTGCAAAATTACTGCTTTATAACATATACTCCAAATGTTTATGCCATATTTTTAGTACTTTTTGGTCATTTTGTCCTTAAGTGGCTGATTATCAAATATGCTATAGAGCATAAAAAGAGAGGCGACTCCCCTACTGCGAATCACCTCTCACCTTAATATTTATACGCGCGCGTATAGAACACCTTTTTATAACTCATTCTTATAAATAGTAGCCATCACTTTCTGGTACTGATTCTCCAACTGCATCCGTGCCTGGAGGTTCTTGTAAACCGATTCGGCCTCAACAAAATATTCGATGAGCGAAATCTGGCCTTCCTTCAAGGCTTGCTTCAAGAGGTCGAGCGACTTGTGCAACAAAGGAACATCGTAGGTGTTCATCGCTTCCTTGAGTTGTTGCATCTCGTTGAAAAGGCCCATCAAATTATTTTCTACCTGAAGTTGGGCATTTTCTTGCATCAATTGGGCACTGAGAGCTTGTGCCTTGGCAATCTGCACCTTCTTTCTATTCGAGAACAAAGGAATGGAGCCACCTACCACAAAACCATTCATCGACATTTCGGTATCGGTATTGCGACGGAAACCGGCTTCGAGTTTCGGGAGCCAATCTTGCTTATTGACTGACACTTGCTTCTCTGCTGCTTTAGTGGCAAATGATAAAGCTTGCAAATCAAGATCGGATGCAATAACCTCATCACGAAGGGTATTGAAGTCGAGTATTTCCCTCACTTCGGGATATTGCGCTTCGGCAAACTCCAACGGCATATTGCCATTCATGGCGAGCAACGACTGAAGCACATTGCGATGCGAAGCATGGTTCTGAGCCACTTCGGTCTGCACATTCATGCGTTCCATCTTGATTTTGTTTACTTCGAGGATATTAGCATCGCCGGCTTCGAGGCGCTGGTTGTAGAGAGCCTCCAACTCATCGGCATTCTTTTTTCGAATATCCATCAATGCCTTTTCCTGATTGAGGAGAATCAAGTCGAGGCAAAGAGTCTTCGCCTTCAAGAGAATATCCCGACGGATGGCCAATTGCTCCTTGCCCAATGCCTCGTTAGCCAAGTCTGCCTGGTTCTTGCGAGTGATGTATTGAGTCGGGAAATCGAAGCCTTGTGAAGCCACGAACTCGGTGCCATGACCCGGTCCTGCTCCGTTCTTATAGAAAGAGCTATAGCTTACCGTAGGGTCGGGCAAGTTATTGGCAGTACGGTTTTCCATCTTCTGTGCCTTGGTCAATTGCATGGCAGATTGCAATTCCTTGTTGTTCTGCTCGATGCTCTGAAGCACATGGTCGATGCTTTGCGCTTGCATCCACATCGGGATGCAAAGTGCTATAGTGATGATTTGTTTCTTCATAATGTTCTGAATCTCCCCTCTTGAGAGGGGGTAGGGGGTGTGTTAGAAAACACCCACGAATTGGTATATCACACACCCCTACCCCTCTCAAGAGGGGAATTTATAAATTATAGTTTCTTACGATTCATCAATTCATAAACAATCGGTACGATGAAAGCGTTCAGGAAAGTCGATGTCAACAAACCTCCCAAGATAACCTTCGCCATCGGACTCTGGATTTCATTACCCGGCAAATCGCCACGGAAGGCCAATGGAATCAAGGCCAAGGCCGAACTCAAGGCGGTCATGAGGATCGGGTTGAGTCGGTCGAGCGAACCATGCACGATGCTTTCCTGCAAAGGTGCACCCTCGGCACGGAGCTTGTTGTATCGGCTGATGAGCAACATACCGTTACGCGTTGCAATACCGAACAACGAAATGAAACCGATGATGGCCGGGATGCTGACTTCGCCTGTAGTAATCATCAAGGCGAACACCCCACCAATCAAGGCCAATGGCAAGTTGAGCAAGATGACCCCACTCTGAGCGGCATGCTTGAACTCGGTGTAAATCAAGAGGAAGATGACTACAATACTCATCAACGATGCCAAAAGCAAGGTACGGCTGGCAGCTTCTTCGCTCTCGAACTGACCGCCGAATTCCACGTGATAGCCTTCCGGCAACTTCACTTCGGTATCGATGCGCTCGCGGATATCGTTCACCACGCCACGAAGGTCGCGTCCGCTGGTGTTGGCAGAGATGACAATCTTGCGCTTCACATTTTCACGGCTCACGCTATTCGGACCCATGGTCGATACCACATCGGCCACATAGCTCAATGGGATGCGATCACCACTCGGAGTATCAATCATCAAGTCGTTCACCTTGTCGGTTTCATCGCGTACATTATCCTTGGCACGGACGATGAGGTTGAACACCTTACCCTTTTCGTAAACTTGCGATACCACAGCACCCGCCAAGTTCACTTCCACAAACTCGGCAAATTCCGGCATGGTTACTCCATACTTCGCCATCATATCACGCTTCGGAACGATTTGAAGCTGAGGGCGTTCCACTTGTTGCTCTACGTTGAGGTCGGCTACCCCTTCTATACCACCGATAGCGGTCTTGATGCGGTTAGCATATAAATAAAGGTAATTCAAGTCATCGCCAAAGAGCTTGATGGCAATGCTTGCCTTGGTACCCGAAAGCATGGCATCGATACGGTGACTGATAGGCTGACCAAGTTCGATATTTGCTCCGGAGAGGGTATTGAGCTTGTCACGAACCTCCTGCATCATTTCCTCCTTCGAACGGTTCTTGAGTTCGTATGGAGCCTCGATTTCGCTACCGTTCACCCCACGAGAGTGTTCATCCAATTCGGCACGACCAGTCTTGCGAGCTACGGTCTGAATTTCCGGAATGGAAAGTAAGAGTTCTTCGGCACGACGACCGAGCTTGTCGGATTCTTCGAGCGACACACCCGGCATGGAAGTGATATT
>JAFYWH010000015.1 GCA_017558175.1 Bacteroidaceae bacterium | reverse complement strand
GCAACAACTTTTTCTCCTCGACGGATGCTTTCCAATACATCGAATACTTGAGAGATGCTGAAGATAGCGCCGAACGGACAAGCGTTCATACACTTACCGCAATAGATACACTTGCTTTCATCGATGTGTTCGATACCGCGTTCGTCCTTGCTGATAGCCTTCACCGGACATGCTTCTTCGCAAGGAACCGGGATGTAAACGATAGCGTGGTAAGGACAGCTCTTGTGACAGATACCACAGCTTACACAAGTTTCGTGGTCAATCCATGCTTTGCCGGTCTTGGCGCTGACGTGGATAGCTCCCTTCGGACAATTATATTGACAATGGCGGGCAGTACAGCCACGGCAAATTTCAGTAACTTCGTAATTGATTTGGACGCAAGCCGAGCAAGCTTCATCCACAACGCACATGATTTCATCTTTCGGTTGTCCGTTTGATGCACGGTCCAACGCCTTCTTTGCGTATTCAGACAATGGAGTGAGTTCGTCTGTTTCGTCGTTCATGTTCAAGCCCAAGAGAGGCAATGACTTGTATTTCCAAACGGCACGCTCTTTAT
This sequence comes from Bacteroidaceae bacterium, assembly GCA_017558175.1. Taxonomy (GTDB): domain Bacteria; phylum Bacteroidota; class Bacteroidia; order Bacteroidales; family Bacteroidaceae; genus Phocaeicola. The sequence continues at coordinate 2,535 of JAFYWH010000015.1, read as the reverse complement.
GTACACAACAACGACCTGCATGCTTAGAGTGTTTCGGACTCAGTTTCAAAGGCAAACGGTCGATATCTTCACTGGTCAATTTACCATTTTTCCACAACTTGACAAGTTCTGTCATAAGTCTGTGGCGAACCATTATAAGATTGTTAGGCATAATTATGATAGTAGTTAGTTTTAATGGGACAAAGATAGCTAAAAAACTAAATAACCTGAATACGAAAATACCGATAATTCTGCCTCTTGTTGCTTAAATTTAAAAAGCCGATACATTTCTTGTCTTGAAAGATTCCCTTGCTTTCCGTGCATAGAGCCGTTTTACCTCTTCCGTGAGCGAAGAAGCGTTCACGAATCTTCGGGTTTCGTCGGGAAACTTGGCAAGAGAGGTGGCAAGCAACCATGCCATTCCCATCCGTACATAATAAGGAGAAGGCAAGTTGGTGTATTCGGAATGGATATTTGGCAAGTCAATTTGTTGTAGTTCTCCGAATATAAGCGGGAGCCATTCCTCTTTTAGCAGATAGCACATGGACATCACGATGGCAAAGCGTACTTCAAACTCCTTGTTGCTATAAAAATAAGGCAAAAGGAATTCCCACAATGTTTGAGGAGGAATCTTCAACGCCCACTTGGCATTGCAACAAAAGGAGTCGCATACCGCCCAATTGTCAAGCACGGGGATGTATGATTTTAATAACGAAAGGCGTTCTTCCCACGAGCCTTTTAAGGCGTTGATGGTCAATCCCCAAATGAGTGTTTCCTCGTAAGTCAAGCTGAAGCGATTTGCTTGATGTGCTTGTTCGAATGCATGAAGGATATCTAATGCATCTGCTTGTTTGGCCAATGCTTTGGCCACTTGTTTCATTTCCGGAAGATGCAAGCCGAGGATTCTTCGTCCAGATAAAGCATTGATGATGCGGATATGTCCTTGGCGATACTTTTCTTCGTGAAGGAATCGTTCGCAGATGAGTGGAGTGAGTCTTTCTATTATCATTGTTCGTCTTTAATAACTTTTGCAAAGTTACGAATAATGAAGGAATAAGTAAATACACACCTAGCCAATTGTTGCAATAGACTAAGTGTGTAAATTAAATAATTATACTAACCCATTTTACCGGTCAAATAAGCCTTGGTACGTTCATCCTTAGGATTGGAGAACATGGTAGCTGTATCATCATATTCCACCAACTCGCCCAAGTACATGAACATCGATTTGGAAGAGATGCGCATCGCTTGACCCATGTTGTGAGTTACAATCAGGATAGTCACTTCTTTCTGGAGTTCCAAAAGCAACTCTTCGATGTGCTTGGTGGCAATCGGGTCGAGTGCCGAAGTAGGTTCGTCCATCAGGAGTACATCCGGTTTCATGGCCAAGGCACGAGCAATGCACAAGCGTTGTTGCTGACCGCCCGAAAGGAAGGTACCCTTCTTGTTCAATACATCCTTTACCTCATCCCAAAGAGCTACACTCTTCAAGCAACGTTCTACGGTTGCATCTTTCTCTGCTTTCGAAAGGCGGATGCCGTTCAAGGTAAAACCTGAAAGCACATTATCGTAAATGCTCATGGTTGGGAACGGAGCAGGACGCTGGAATACCATACCTATGCGTCGGCGTACATCAATTGGTTCCATCGAGAGGATGTCTTCGCCATTCAGGAGGATTTCGCCTCCCACGTGAATGTTCGGATAGAGATTATGCATGAGGTTGACCGCACGGAGTAAGGTCGATTTGCCACAACCCGAAGGTCCCATGATGGCAGTGATGGTATTGCGCTCGATGGCTGCCGATACATACTTTACGGCCATCGTCTGCTTGGTGTACGATACACAAGTCTTCTTAAATTCAAGTATAGGTTTTACTGGTTCCATTTCTTTGCAAGATACTTAGCGGTTAAATTCAATGTGAGTACAAACAACAGGAGGAAAAGGGATGCACCCCAAATCAAGTCCTGGAGGTTAGGGTCGTTGAAGAACTCCCAGATGAGCAACGGCACAGCCGAGATGGGCTTGTCGATGGAGAAGCGGATGAGCGAACAGCCGAGGGCGGTAAACATGAGCGGTGCGGTCTCGCCAATAACACGCGAGATGGCCAGCAACACGCCGGTAAAGATACCTCCGAAAGCTGCCGGAAGCTGTACCTTCAGCATCACACGGGCCTTATTGGCACCCAATGCCAATCCTGCTTCCTTGAGCGAAGCCGGAAGAATCTTCAAGGTTTCTTCCGTAGAACGGATAATGAGCGGAAGCATCATGATGAATAGGGCTACACTACCGGCAATGGCCGAATAGCCTTTCATGGGAACAACCACCCATATGTAAGTGATGATACCGATAATCACAGATGGCGTACCTTGCAACAAGTCGGTAAGGTAACTTACCACTTGCGCAAAGCGGTTCTTGGGGTTCTCTGCCAAGTAAGCCCCGCAAAGGATGCCTGTAGGTACGGCAAAGACAACCGCCATGCCGAGCATGATCATGGTGCCGATGATACCATTGGCAATACCACCCGGAATGGGTTGGCCTGCCTCGATGGCTTTCATG
>JAFYWH010000131.1 GCA_017558175.1 Bacteroidaceae bacterium | reverse complement strand
TGATAACACCAGCACCCATCATTACTGCATGGTTAGTACCCCATGGCTTTTCACGACCTTCCGGACAAGTGAAACCTTCTGGAAGTGCATCCAATGCCTGGAACACCAATTCGCAAGGAATGTGACCTTCGTATTTAGAAATGATTTTATCTTTGAATTCCTGTTCAAAATCCTTACGGATAACGAACACCAACTTGCCGAAGCCAGCCTTGATAGCATCATAGATAGAGTAGTCCATGATTGTTTCACCATTAGGACCCAGACCGTCCAACTGCTTCAAGCCACCATAACGGCTACCCATACCAGCAGCCAACAAAAATAAAGTAGGTTTCATAATTCGCTTTTTATTTAAGATTAATTCATTTCTGCAAACTTACATAAAAAATATTGAAATTGAAAAAACTAAACCTCTTTTTTATCAGAATGGATATCCGATGGCAAAATGAAGGCCCAATCCGTCCTTGAACTTCGGAATATTGTAATAACCGCTCTTACCTGTATCGTATGGCATGTGCAAAGCAATACCCAAATCGAGACGAATAACCAAGAAGGTCAAATCGTAACGGATGCCCGCACCGGTATTCAAGGCAATGCTCTTGGCAAAGTTTCTCAAAGTCAGTTCTCCACCCGGTCGGTTCTCATCTTTACGCATAAGCCAGATATTACCGGCATCGAGGAAAGTAGCACCATAGATATCGCCCAAGATAGGGAAACGGTATTCCACATTGGCTTCCAACTTGATGTCACCATTCTGATCCAAATATCCGTATTGCGAGTTCTTACCCGGATGGAAAGTACCCGGACCCACCGAACGGATGGTAAATGCACGGAGGCTGTTTGCACCACCTATATAGAACTGCTCGTTATATGGAGCCACGGTCTGATTACCATAAGCCCACAATACCCCACCCATCAATCGGGCAGCTACCTGATGTTTTCCCCGAATCTGCAAGAGTGTACGAACTTCCGAAGTCACTTTCAGGAATTGGGCATACGGTGAATTCAGCAATTCCTTGTTCTTTTCATCCAGTCCCTTGCCAAAAGCTGCATAAATCAAGGAAGTAACATTACCAGCCGAAGTAAGTGAAGTCTCCCACCACAACTGATGGCGATGCTTCAACCGGGCATTGTCATAAGTAAAGGTATAGTTCATGGAAGGGATGAACTGATTGCCCAAACTCAACGCCAAGGTAGGATTGGCTGCAGCTATGGAGTCGAACCGTTCGGTAGTACTGAACAAGGTATTGAACGTCAACTTGAACGGAGTGATGGTATGCTTCCAAGTGCGCGAACGACGGAAATCATACGATACTTCTCCACCGAACGAGAGCATATTGAAAAAACGTGCCCGGTTCAGAATATTGGCATCGAGTTTGAACGAAGTATGTTGCGGATAGCGCGAACGACGAAGTCCACTATCCTTCCACGGCAGAATCAAGCGAGGGAAATCCAACGACAACGATGCACCCAACTCATAAGAATTGAGTTTGGAACTACTACCTTCAGAAGCATTGGTCTGCCACTCGTACGAACCGCGTGCTTCCAGCGAAAGGTCAGCCCCCATGCGCTGGAAGTTACTACGAGTCAACTTGAAAACTGCTCCCGGACCCGTCTGGTCGGTATTCTTGGTGGTTATATTGAACTCCAACTCGGCATTGTAAGGCTTGTCGAAAGTGGCATACATGCGGATGTCCAACGTATCCTTCCCCTTGGCAGAGTCTTGAAGAGCGTAACGGAACTCCGTAAATTTGAATACCCCCATCCGGGCAATGGCTTCTTGCGAGAAAGTCTGCCGGTCTTGCGAGAAAAGTTCCCCCTTACGGAAGAAGAAGTTACGCATCAACGCACTGGGACGGATGCCGGGCTTCTTGCCACTATAATACAAAGTCATGGTGCGTAAGCGCAACGTATCAGTCGGCGGTTCGTTGTTGTAACCGGTGAGATACACCGATGTATGTCCCAAATAGTATTGCTTCTTCGCCTCAGCAGGAATACCTGTTCGAGGCACGACTTGCAAGCCTACATAACCCGAACGCTGCAATGTATCGGCCCTATAAGTGGTATACTCCGGACGGAAATAGTAATAGCCATGATTTCGCAACAACGTACTCAATCGCTGGCGTTCTTCTTCCAGCTTGAGGACATTGAAATTCTCCCCGCTCTTCAACACACTCTCCTTTCGGGTAGACTGAATCAGACTATCGGCATAGGCAGGATATTTCAAATAAGCAATGGAGTCGAGATAATACGGGCGATCCATATCAATGCGATAACTCACTTTGGCTTCCTTCGGATTCTTTTGGGCCACTTCGCTATACGATACGGAACCATTGAAGTAACCATAATCCTTCAGCAGATTGGTAGCTACCTTGGCACGGGTCACCCCGTTGACCGACGACATCAGGATGGGCGAAGTACCCATGTGGTCGAATATCCATCGGCCCACTCCTTTCTTGTCCTGGTATTTCTCGAACGCATTGTACACCCACAACCCTACCGGCAATGGCCAACGCAAGGTACTGCTTCCCAATATGGCATTGTTGGGCGCATAGGCCAAAGCAGCCTCCACCTCAGCCAAAGCAGCTTCCCCTTCGGGAGTCTTATCCTCATTCACCACCTCGAAACGATCGATACCGGTGTAAAGGATTTCACCTTCAGGCAAATTGCGAGTGGTGGAACAGGCCGTTAAAAAAGCACATATCAGTGTTATCCATATATACTTATTCTTCATCTTCGTCTTTCTTTTTCTTAAATATAAATAACTCGCCCAAGTTGGACACCTTCTTGCGGAGCACCACACCAACGCCCGTTTCTATCACTTCACCCTCGAGCACACTTTCGTAGTTCTTGTCGTGGAAGAGCTTCACATAACGGGTGCCGCTATCGTCCAGACGATACTCGATGGCTATATTGTCGATGAAGGACTCATCCTTCTGGGCAGCATTGCCGGTAGATACCGTACCTCCAATGACTATACGGAAACGGTTATTCCAGAAACGCTTGGCGAACTGGAAATTGTAGTCCGTACCCCGACCTCTTTCGGCATCGTTCACTGACTCCATGCCCAAGCTAATGTCCATCGACTGACCTACAACGTTCGATATCTGATTCTGCAAGAACGAGTTCAAGGCATTGTTCACATTGAATCCACCGGTAGAATTACCTTCAGCCATATACATACCAGTTACCAGCATAGTTACCGCCAACTTACCCCGTTCTTCCGCTCCCATGCTATTCAGCTGTTCCTGCACAGATGCATCTTCCGGAGCATCGAGCGTAAACGCCAAGCCAAGGTTTTCCAAACGGTCGGTCAAGGCAATGCCCACATCGAAACTAACCATGCGTGATGCCTGTCCACTGCTTCCTACCGATGCACGAACGCGCTCGGTAGCCTTGATGTTCATTTCCGGATTCATCGCATTTCCCGTCCAGTTCAGATAGCTTCCGTTCTTGATGTTGAATGTCTTGAGCGGAATGATAGGAATTTCGTATTTCAGTTCTCCGCTGATGAGGGAGTAACGTCCATTCAGCAGCATCTCTCCTTGCGGTGTGTATTGGAATGCCAAGTCACCTCCTCCTTCCACTTCCATGTAATTGGAGCCATCGGCAGTAAGGTCCACATGAGCTTGTACCGCCTGGTCTATGTGAATGGTCATGGCAATGTCCATACCGGTTAGGGTAACATTCTGTTTTTCGGCAGCATCTACACTTACCGTATCGTTGAAGTTCACGAAAGTCACCATTTCGCCCAATCGGTCGGTCACCATAAGAGGCGAATCCTTGAGCACATAAGTAAAGTCGGTCTTACCCAATACATTCATATTTCCACGCATTTTCAGTTCGTTTACCGGACCTTGTAGCGTAGCATCCACATCCACATATATCTTGCCATAAGTGGTAGCCTTGCGGTTCTTTGGCGCGTTCATCAGTTCGTAATTGGTAGCCTTCATACGGAGATCCACCAACATCTTTTCCATATCGGAGAAGTCCACCGAACCATTGATGGCAAACGGAGTATTTCCCTTGGTATAGATATTGAAATGATCGAACATCATGCGACTATTGTCCATGCGCACTTGCTTATCGTCGAATCGGAAAGCAATCGAAAGATCAGGCATAGCCATGTTTACCGAGTCAAGCTTCAAGCCACCATTCAATATTGGCTTGGCAGGACTTCCGGTCATGGAGAGCGTACCATCGATATCGCCAGTGAATTCTACCATGCGCTCAGGTACAAACGGATTGACAATCCACAATGGGAAATGCTCCAATGCCAAATCGCCTGTAATGTTTTCGTGTCCCCGTTCATCGGCCTGATAAACACCATTCATGGAAACTATCTCGTGACCATTATGCACCAAGAATCCATCCACATGGTGACGGCTACTATCGCCCGGCAAGTATGCACCATTCATTTCCCAATCGCCCAACGGATAGTTCTCGTACACGAATTTATCCAAGTGCACATCGGCACTCAGCATCATCTGCCCTTCGGAATCCACATAGTGAGCTGAGCCTCCCAGCCATCCGTCCATATCGGGCAGATAAGGAAGCACACGCTTGAACTGCTTGAGGTTGATGCGCGAGAGTTCCATGGTCATTTCCTGATCGGCTATGGTATCTTCGCGGTTGGTGTAGAAATGGAAACCGGTACCTTGCTCATCGTATAGCTGCACATCGCCAAAGATGCGTCCTCTATCCGCCAGATACAAGTAATTGCGCTTGTTCAGTTGGAACGGACGGAACACAATGGTCGGATTTTCCGGGAAGAACTTCATGCGGATACCACGTCTGCCCAATGCCATTTTGGCACCCAAATAGATACCTTTCTCCTTGCGTTCATTGAGGTATTGCAAAAGAAACTGCGCCGTTCCGTTGCCGATGTTCCCATCCAAATTCACCTCAAAGGCTTCCTGGCGGGGTTTGGCCGTACTGATGACTTCAGTAAGGAAGTCCAAACCATCCGGACCATGCTTCAAGTCGATGCCAATGGTATCGATAGACAAGCTGTCCGTAGCAAAATTATAAAGGTACGCCTCCCCATTCAAACCGGATTCGGGCGAGGTATCGATGTCCATCACCAAACGGTCGAACGAGATGCCCTCCATCATGTTCAGATAGTTGCACAGCGGATTCTCCTTGCCCGAAGTAACTTTGAGACAAACCTCCGGCAAGAGCTGTTTTAATGCCTCCTGATCGATGGTCTTTGTAGTCCATTGCTCATCCATATGCAAAGCAAGAATGTCGGCCTGCCGCATGATGTGCTCCACATAGCCACGGCCTTCGAAATTCACATCCAGGTCACCGGCACGGACATAAGCCTTGGTAGAATCGGCCGATGTCGCGAATCCTAAATAGAGATCCTTGGTCTTGAAGCTTTTCTTGGGACCTTTCAGAGTTGTTTCGGTCATCGAGGCATCAAGCACATATTTCTGCTGCAAGTCGCTCACAAAAGACACATCAAACCGATGCGAAGTACTGAAAGGCACTTCCATCAGTTTCAGCATTCTCCAGTCCACTTTCGGCACTTGCATCTGCAGATGAGCTGCTACATCGTCCGGCTTCAGTTTGGCATCCAGACGGGCATTGAACTCCATGGCCGCGTTCCGTCCCAAGAAAGTAGCACCCAACAGATGGTTACGCAAGGTGGCCTGCAAATCGTATCCAGTCAACCGATAAGTAGCATAGTGCAACTTATCCACCTTTCCGTGAAGATTGAAATGCGTGTCGGAAGAAAGAAAATCCAGTCCTTTTCCATCGGCATGCAAGTTCATGGCTACTCCAAAAATGGAATCTTGAGGCAAGAATTGATGAAAATCGAGGTCGTTTACAACCAAATCGGCCAAATAAGCCTCATTTTCCAAGTCGTATTGGGCATAAATACGGGCTGCTCTACGCATCCGGAACCCCTCGTGAAGCGAGAGCGTATCGTTGTGTACGGTGATTCGGGTCGTATCCAGCAAGCCTACCGCCTCCGACTGGGGCTGTCGCAAGAGCAAGTCCACCACCATTTCGCTGCCTTCCATGGTAAAACTTCCATCCAACGTAGTACCCTGATGAATGGCTACACGTCCGTCTGTCAAAGGGTTCAGGAAATCCATGTTGTGGGTTTCTGCCTTGAGAGTAAGCTCCCCACCTCGCTTGTCGGCTTGGGTAAGGTGCAGCAAGTCTCCCTCCATGTTCCACTCAAAAGCTCCCGGCAATTCGGCCGAAAGGGTGGTAAGGCGCAAACGGTCCAGATCTCCATCGGCTTTGGCGAGAACACGCAAAGGCTTGGACGGATAGGTTTTCTCGAACTCAGGATCCATGCCGCCCACTATTTTCACCACATCCCCCTTGCCAATCTCACTCTGCAAACGGGCAGAAAAAGCACCATATTTCTTCATTTCAAGCACATCCCAACCTATTTCGGTCTGCAAGTCGAAGGAAGAATCGGTGGTACGAGCTACCAATTGAGGTATACGGATGACTTTCTCATCGGCACGGATGCGCCCCTCAGTGCTCACCAATTCCAGTCCGGAACGTTCTAAAAAGTCGAAACGGGAAATGCAAGCACGGATATCGCGTCCGCAATAATAGATGGAATCCAACTGAAAATCGATGCTTTCGAAGGCCAAATGCGATGGGTTCAGCGTTTTTCCCAAGCTATCGGCAGGAAGTTTCGATGCTTCCACACCGCTATCGTAAACCAACGAGGCATCGCCGATGGCAAAATTCTTCACGAAATAAGCCGATTCACGCAAGTCCACCACCCCACTACGAAGGCTTGCTTCCGGCAAACGGGCACGAAGGTAGAGACTATCCTTCGGCATTTTCAAGGCAAAACCCACGTTTTCCAACTGAATTTTGTCGAGCAAAATCTTCCAATAGAGTGTATCCGAGGGAGTTGACTCCGATTCAGACAATTCGTCAAGCGTCAGCGTAAGGTCGGTATTCTTGACGGAAATCTCATTTACACGAGCTGTTTCAGGCGAAAAAGCCACGCCATGACTCTCCAAAAATAATTCGCCCAAATGTCCTTTTACCGCCATCCCATCGAGGAAATTGCGTGTGTTTACGGTTGCACCTTGCAATGAAATCTCCTCCACTTCCAGTTCCTTACGGAAAAGTTTCCATAGGCGAAGCTCCACCTTCAGCCGGTTCACCGACAAAAGGGTATCTTTACTTTCGTGCATCACAGCATGCACATCGCGTACCAACAAGTCCAACGGGAAGCGCAAATCGAGGCGTCCTACACTAATATCCAAGCCTGTAGCTTGGGATGCTATAGTGGAAGCCTTATCTACCGCAAAACGCTGTACAGGAGGCAGATAAAGCAAGATAATCGCCGTAAAGAACAGCAGGAAAGGCGAAGCCAACAGCCATAGCCACCAGCGGCGTTTACGGGATTTGGGGAGTATGAGGGGTTCTTCTTGTATATCCATTTTCTTAACGTTTATGCAAACTTAAACAAAATTATCCGGATAATGGTTCTTTTTGACTTGTTTAACTAAAACAAAAAAAATCTCCGAAAAGCTTGCAACGCATCATTATTTTATGCACCTTTACAATCTTAATGCAAAACCGAATTATTTATGAAAACAAACAGAATTTTAATCATCGCCGTCCTCGCCATGGTGCTTGCAGCCTGTGGTGCCGGCTCTAAAAAATCAACAGATATGGAAAAACGTACTCAAGTGAAAATCGAAACTACGATGGGCAACATCGTTGTGGAACTGTATAACGAAACTCCGAAGCATCGCGACAACTTCATCAAGTTGGCCAAGGAAGGCATGTACGACAGTACCCTCTTCCACCGCGTCATCAAGGCGTTCATGATTCAGGCAGGCGACCCGGACAGCAAGAATGCCAACGATACCGCACATTTGGGCAGCGGCGATGTAGGCTACACCGTACCGGCCGAATTCGTTCCGAAGTTCTTCCACAAGAAGGGTGCCTTGGCTGCAGCCCGCATGGGAGACGATGTGAACCCTGAACGTGCATCATCAGGTTGCCAGTTCTACATTGTTACCGGACGCAAGTTCCGCGAAGCACAATTGCTCGACATGGCCGGACAGAAGAACAACAACCGCATCGACGAAATCTTCAACGAATTGGCTCGTAAGCACATGAAGGAAATCTACAAGATGCGCAAGGCAAACGATGAAGCCGGCTTGTTGGCTCTCCAAGACAGCCTCGAAGCACAGGCTACTGCCCAGTACAAGGAAGAAGAACCGTTCATGTTCACTCCTGAGCAGATTGCTGCATACACTACCGTAGGTGGCGCACCGCACTTGGATGGCGCATACACCGTATTCGGTCAAGTAGTTGAAGGTATCGAAACCGTAGAAAAGATTGAAGTAACCAAGACTGGCAAGGCAGACCGTCCGGTAGAAAATGTACGAATCTTGAAAACTACAGTTATCGAATAAAAACAGACTGACAAGAACACTCTTTCCTCATTTGTCATTCAGAGCGGAACAGAGTGTAGCGAAGAATCTCGAGTACATCCACTATTGTGTTTTCGAGATTCTTCGTCGCTAAAGCTCCTCTGAATGACATTTCTAGAGAAATAAAACTATGATTGAAATCAATCGCAAAACCTTGGCCAATGGCCTGCGCATCGTACACAGCGAAGACACCAATACACAAATGGTGGCTCTAAACGTGCTTTACAATGTAGGAGCACGCGACGAGCATCCCGAACACACCGGCTTTGCCCACCTCTTCGAGCACCTGATGTTCGGTGGCTCTGTCAACATTCCCGATTACGACGCTTACGTGCAAAGTGCCGGCGGAGAAAACAATGCGTGGACCAACAACGACATCACCAACTACTACATTACCCTTCCCCGACAGAATGTGGAGATAGGCTTCTGGTTGGAAAGCGACCGCATGCTCTCGCTCGATTTCAGCGAACGAAGCCTTGAAGTACAGCGCAATGTGGTAATCGAAGAATTCAAGCAGCGCAACCTGAACCAACCTTACGGCGATATCGGACACCTGGTAAGAGGTTTGGTATACCAGAATCACCCTTATCAATGGCCAACCATCGGCAAGGAACCCAGCCACATCGAAAACGCTACACTGGACGAAGTAAAGGACTTCTTCTTCCGCTTCTATGCGCCGAACAATGCCATCTTGGCCGTAACCGGAAACATCAGCTTCGAAGATACCTTGGCTTTGGCCGAAAAGTGGTTTGGTCCTATCCCTCGTCGCAACGTACAGCCTCGTAACTTGCCGGTAGAACCCGTACAAACTGAAGAACGCCGACTCACCGTAGAACGCAACGTTCCTGTTGATGCCCTGCACATGGTCTTCCACAAGTGCGACCGCCTGCATCCGGATTACCATGTATACGACATGATGAGCGACCTCTTGAGCGCCGGCCGTTCCAGCCGACTCATCCAGCGCCTCGTCATCGAACGTCAAGTGTTCGGTAGCGTAGATGCCTACATCTCTGGCAGCATCGATGCCGGCATGTTCTATGTGGTGGGCAAGCTTGCTCCGGGCATCACCTTGGAGGAAGCCGAGACTGCCGTATGGCAAGAACTGGAAGCCATGAAAACGGACACCATAGCCGAAGAAGAACTCGAAAAGGTAAAGAACCGCTACGAGAGCGAACAGATATTCAGCAATATCAACTACCTGAATGTGGCCACCAACCTCGCCTTCTTCGAACTGATCGGACAAGCCGAAGACATTAACCACGAAGTAGCGAAGTATCGTGCTGTCACTGCCCAACGCATCAAGGAAGTGGCACAACGCACGTTCGTACGCGAGAATTGTTCGGTATTGTATTATAAAGCAAAACCATAAATAATAAGCGTGTTTCATAATATTAATTAGGCACGGATTACACGGATTTCACGGATATAGTTGATGTAAACATACACTAAATACCGTGTTAATCCGTGTAATCCGTGCCTAAAAAGAAGTAGATGCGTATTTCGACACACCCACTTCATTATTCAAACAACATGATAGCATCCTCCCACTACAAAGCCCTCTTGAAGCTTGGCCTGCCCATCGTGATAGGCCAACTGGGCATGATTGTCCTCGGCTTTGCCGACACACTGATGATAGGCCATCACAGCACCGAAGGTTTGGCCGCCGCCAGCTTCGTAAACAATATGTTCAACCTGGTCATCATCTTTGCCACAGGGTTTTCGTATGGGCTGACTCCTATCGTGGGAAGCCTGTTCGGGAGTGGTGAACAACAAGCCGTGGGCCGCACGCTGAAGAATGCCCTTTGGGCCAACGGACTCATGGGCATCCTGCTCACCGCCCTCATGGTGCTGCTCTATGCCAACATCCACCGTTTGGGCCAACCCGAAGAACTCCTTCCGCTCATGCGCCCTTACTACTTGGTACTGCTCGTTTCGCTGATACCGGTATTGCTGTTTAATGCCTTCAAGCAGTTTGCCGACGGCATTACCGATACCCAAACACCCATGTGGCTACTCATCGGGGGCAACACGCTGAACATCATTGGCAACTGGGTACTCATCTACGGACACCTTGGCTTTTCCGAAATGGGATTGCTCGGTGCAGGCATCGCCACACTCAGTTCACGCATCATCATCCTATTGGCGTTCATCGGCATCTTCTTAGGTAGCAAACGTTACCACATCTACCGCAACGGATTCCTGCAAGGCAAACTGAACAAGCCCGATTTCCTCCTGTTGAACAAGCTTGGTTGGCCGGTAGCTTTGCAGATGGGCATGGAAACCGCTTCGTTCAGCCTCGCCACCATTATGGTAGGCTGGTTGGGAGCCATGGCCTTAGCAGCCCATCAAGTGATGATGACCATCGGACAATTGGGTTACATGATGTATTATGGCATGGCAGCAGCCGTAGCCGTGCGTGTTAGCAATTTCCACGGACAACGTGACACCGAGGGCGTGCGCCATTCGTCCAGTGCCGGTTTCCACCTGATTCTAATTATGGCCGTCATGGTAGCCATCCCGCTGCTCCTACTCCGCCACCAGATAGGCGGTTGGTTTACGGACAATGCCGAAGTAACCCTCATGGTAGCCAGCCTCATCGTTCCGTTTATCATCTACCAGTTTGGCGATGGTTTGCAATGCACCTATTCCAACGCCCTTCGTGGCATTGCCGATGTAAAGCCGGTGATGTATATCGCCTTCATTGCCTACTTCATCATCTCCCTACCGGCAGGCTACCTCTTCGGTTTCGTGTTCGACTGGGGCTTGACAGGCATCTGGCTCTCCTTCCCTTTCGGTCTCACCAGCGCCGGACTGATGTTCTGGTTGCGGTTCCGCCAACAAACAAAACAGTAATCTGGATAATGCAAAAAATCTCGGCAACACCACACATGGATGTTACCGAGATTTTTTTATAATCCGTGGTAGCACTTACTTTCGAGTACTTGGGCGAACCTTAACGCTTCTTCTTCAACGTAAAGATAGGCAAGAAGATGAAGATACCTACAATGGACATTACCAAACCACCGATGGTACCTGCTGCCAACGGGAACCAGAACCCTTCCTTGCCTGTGCCCACCATGAACGGAATGAAACCCAAGATGGTCGATACCACCGTCAGGAAGATAGGGATAATCTTGGCATTCCAAGCCTTGACATAGGCACGTACCGGCTGCAAGCCCCGATAGCGACGACGCACGGCATTGTATTCGTTCAGGATGTAGATGCTCGCATTCACCGTAATACCGCAAAGCAGCACGAACGAGGCAAAGCCTCCCTGGTCGAAATTCAGACCGAACAGATAGAACGTAAGGAACACCCCGATGTACGAAATAGGTATCACGAAGATAATGGCCAACGGCTGCTTCAGCGAGTTGAACAGAATGCTGGTAGTAACAAAAATGATGCCGATGACAATCAGCAACAAGGCGTACTGCTTGTTGTCCTTCTTGCCCCACGACCAGCCCTGTTGCTCGTCTTCGGCCACATAGCCCATAGGCAGACCGGCATTGAATTCTTCCAAGTCCTTCTTCAGGAGCTTGCGTCCCTGCTCGTGCGAACCGATGTACTCGTATTGCAGGCAGAGGCGGTATTGCTGGTTCTCCTTGGCCACCTTCTGCGGTTGCAATCCCTTCTTTACCGTAGCAAAGTCCGAAAGCTTGTAGGCGTGTCCATTTATTTCAAACGGTACATTGGCCAAGCTCCAAACATCGTATTCCTTGCTCTGCAGGGAAGTCAGTCTCAAGGCTTCCGGCTGGTTTTCGTACACAATGTTGGCACAGGTAATGTTCCTTCCGAATACCGGGCGCAAGGCGTTGAACAGCTGCATGCCGGTGATGTTTTCCTTGGCCAGCCGATGCTTGTCCAAGTCCAGGTAGAACTCGCTGTAATCGTCCTTGTACCAAGAGAATTCAGAGTTTACGGTCACTTCTTTGATGCGTCGGTGCCCCAAAAGCTTTTCCTTGAGTTGCTCGCCCCAGTAGGCCAGCTCATCGTAATTGTAGCCATACATCTTCACCCGGAAGCTACCGGCACTTTCGCGCACATCGTTGCTGAACCCCTGATCCTGCAAACCATACACGCCCCAGCTTCCGCCACCCAGTTGCAGCGCCTTGCTGATGACATTGGCCTTCAGTGTATAAGGGAATCCGCTATGCTGATGCTCCTTAGTGAAGTATACCTGAATACCTGCCCTACGGGCACTGTAGATGGAAGTCTGGAACTGCTTGATTTCCTTGAATTCCGTCAGGTAGGTTTCCATCTTCTTCACCAGTACATTCATCTGCTCCAAGGTAGTACCATTGGGCATGGTAGCCGTAATGGAAAGCACGGTTTCGCCCTCTTCGCGGTTGAAGTAGCTACCCTCGTATACCTTGTCCACAAACAAACGTAAACTACCGCCCAATGCCTTGTCTACTATGGGTTTTACCTTTTCCTTGTAGGTGGTGTTGTTGAATACCTTGTTATAGTATTCCGCAAACTTGCCCTCGCCTTCCATCTTTTCAGGCAAGAGGAATACCGGCAAGCCGAAGGCCAGTACCAGCAGGATACATGCCAGTACCCTATACCGGCAGAACACACCAATCAGGCGTACATAGCGGGCACTGCACCAAACCCCGAAGCGTTTCATCCGAATCATCGGCAGGCTTTTCTTCTGCCCCTGCAAGCCTATCTTCTCGATGAGCGACGGCACGAAGAACAGCGCCACAAAGAGCGACACCAGGAGGTTGATGATGACCACCGCTGCAAAGTCCTGCAAGTTCAGGCGAATCTTGTCGTCCAGGAAGAAGATGATGACCAGGGCACCCACCGTAGTAAGGGTAGCTGCCAGCACCGAGAGGAACGCCTCCAGGTTATGCTTGCGTCGGATATGGTCGGTCATCACAATGGTATTGTCTATCACCAGGTTCAGCGAGATGGTAATCCCTGCCAGCGAGTACAGCTGCATCTCCAGTCCGAACAGGTAGTAGAAGATGAAGGCTATGGCCACATTCACCGTCAGACTGGTAACAATGAGGAACAGGTAACGCAGGTTCCAGGTGATGAGCGCCACGAATACCAGCAGAATCAGGATGGTAAGCCCCGTACGGAAATAAATCTTGTCCAGCTCCTTGCCAATGTATTCCGTAGCATCGTAACCCATGTGTACCTCGTATCCGGCAGGCATGCGCTGCTCCAGTTCCGCCATCTTCTGCTTTACCTGCTTGCTCAGTTCCAGCTGGTTGGCCGTTTCCTCGGCCGTAAGGTTCAGGTAGATGGAGTTCAAGCCGTTGATGCGGTAGTAGCTGGTAGGCTCCGCTTCGATGTGTACCACCCGGATGAGCTTCTCCAAGCCCACCAGCGTACCGTCGGCCGTTTTCAGGCGGATGTCTTCCGGTACAAATTCCGTTTCCTTGCCAGTAGATGTCCGTGTCAGGCGGATCCATTCCTTTCCGCCCGCTCCTTTCTCGATGGAGCAGATGCCTAAGAATTCTTTTTCATAATGACCCGATATGGCCTGCTGGATATCGCTCAGCGAAATGCCTAATTGCGACAGCTGGTCGTTGTCGTACTCCAGTTGCCACTCCATCGGGGTAGCACCGGTCAGGTCCACCTTATACACCCCCTTGAGCTGCCCCAACACCGGCTTGATGTTCTCCTCCGCATAGCGCTGGATAAGTATCGGTGTGGCCGGTGCGTTCAGCGTATAGGTCATGAACGGACGGTCGGCCTTGGTGTCCGAACGGCTGGTGCGTATTTGCGGATAGCTTACCCCTTCCGGCAATTGTGGCCATGTCTGGCGCACAATGGTCGATACCTCGAAACGCGTAGCATCCATATCGGCATGCTTGTCCATCTCCAAGGTGATGCTTCCGCTACCGTTGTCCGAGGTCGACAGCACGTTCTTCACCCCTTTTACACGGGTGAGCATGGCTTCCAACCGGCTAGTCACTTCGGCCTCTATCACGCGCGACGAGTTGCCCGGCATGGTGAACGAGACCGTCAGTCCCGGCAAGGTACGCGACGGCGATAGCTTCACCGGCAACAAAGGTACCAGTGCCAAGCCTACCAGCGACAGACACACGAAGGTCACTATCAGCGTAAAGGGCGATAAGGTGCGAATCTTGCTCATTTCCGATACATTCCGTTATTGAAGTCAAACTTGTCCGAAAGCGAGAGTCCGCTTCCGAAGTCGTGCAGCGTAAGCTTGCGTATCTTGTAATAGTTCAGCCAGTAGTTCTGCAAGGCCGAGATATAGTTCTTCTGCGCCTCCTGCTGACGGTTGAGCGAGAGGGTCAGGCTGTTCACATCCGCCTTGCCGATGATGAAGCGCTGGCGGGTCTGCTCATAGGCCATTACCGCCAAGTCCAAAGCTTCCTCGGCACTCCTGATCAGGCGTTGCTGAATGTTGAAGTCGCTCACCGTCATGGTCACTTCCTCTTCCAGCTTCAGCTCCTCCTGACGGGCAGCAATGGTCACCACGTTCAGGTTGTTCTTGGCCATGTTGTACTTGCCCTTGCGCACGCCCCAGTCTACCAACGGAACAGACACGCTGATGCTCACCAAGTCCTGTTGCAAGGGCTGTCGGTAAGCCCCACCGAAGTTGTCGGCCACCTGGTTGAAGCCCACACTGGCATTCAAGCTGGCATTGAAGCGCGATTCCACGCGGGTCTTGCTCACGTTGCGTTCCGCTTCCAGTATGTTCTGCTGCTGTTGCAGGAAGTCCGGGTTATTGGCTTTTGCCATGGCTAATGCATCCTCTACCGGAATTTCCATGGCCATCGGTCGTCCCGGCATGTCCAGTTCTATCTGCGTATGCTTGTCCATGTTCAGGAACGAAGCCAAGGCAAACATGGCTCTCTTCAGGGCAATCTGCGCATTCTCCAGCGTGTTCTGTGCGTTCACCTTGTCCAGTTGCAAGGTCAGCAAGTCGGCTCTCGATATGGCTGCTATCTTGTGTCGCTGCAAGCCGATGCTGTACAGCGTATCGGTCGATGCCGCGTTCTCCAAAGCCAGTCGGTAGTCCGCCTGCGCCATGGCCAGCGAAAAGAAGTAGCTCACCGCTTCTTCCGATACCACTTCCATGTGGTAGATGAATTCCTTCTTCACCTTCTCGAACTTCAGCGGTTCTATCTTGCGGTCCCAGCGGAACGGATTGTAGCCTAAGAGGCTCTGCGAGTACCCGATGCGGAACGGCACGCTGGAGTATTGCGTGGACTTGGTTTCGCCAAAGTTACGCATGTATTCCAAATCCGACTCCATGTAGAACGTACCCCCGGTGAGGTCGAAGTTCTGCTGGATGCTCAGTCCGCCACCGGCACTGAACATCTGCTGTTCGCGATACACGTCCATGTCCGTATTCGAGTCGTAACGCTGGGTAATGTAGCGGTAGTATTGTGCCGGCATCAGGTTCAGTGTAAGGCTCGGCAAGCGGTTGGCCTTGTAGCTACGGTATTCCCAGTACCCGGACAAGTACATGTTCTGGTATCGGAAAGCCGACAGCGAACTGTCGTTGGCCAGCTCGATGGTGCGTTGCAGGTTCAGCTTTACGGGGTGTTGGGCGTGGAGGGGGAGGATAAAGAATATCATGAACAGACACACCCACACATCCCCCTTGCGAAGGGGGAATAAGGGGGATGTAACATTGGAGGAGATTCGACGAACGAAACATCCCCCTGCCCCCTTCATAAGGGGGAGTTTTTTATACTTTCTCATGTTTTCGATAAATAAACCAATAGATTAAAGGAATAATGAACAAGCTCACCAGTGTGCCCAACAGCATGGAACCGATCATGGCTATGGCCAACGGCTTCTGCAGTGCCGAACCCATGTCCGAAGCAAAGAGCAGCGGAACCATGGCCATAATGGTGGTCAGTGAAGTCATGATGATGGGGCGCAAGCGCCGTACACCGGCTGTATGGATAGCCTCCATCAGCGGAGTGCCCGCTTTGCGGAGCTCGTTGATGGAATCCAGCTTCAAGATGGAGTCGTTCACCACAATACCACAAGTCACGATGATACCGATGGCCGACATCAGGTTCAGCGTATGTCCGAACAGCCACAACGAAGTAAGGGCAAACGCAATGTCTATCGGGATTTCCACCAGCACGATGAGCGGTTGGAGGAAGCTCTCGAACTGCGCACACAGAATGAAGTACATCAGCAGGATAGACACGAACAGAATCACGGTGAGTTCGCCAATCATCTTTTCGTTCGAGAAGAAACTGCCGGCAAAGTCCACCTCCCAACCATCGGTTTCCTGTATCACTTCCTCTATGTTGTCCATCAGCTTCGGTGCGTCTTCCACCTCGTAGAAGCTCACCGGTATGTATTCGCCGTTCTTTCCGGCGGTAATGCTCTTCAAGTCTTCAGCAGGAATCACCTTCACCAAGCTGCTCACCGGTATATGGTTCACGTTTCCCATGCCGTCGGGCTGGGTCTGTACTAAGGTGTTGCTCAGAATGTCGTTGATGCTCCGCTCCTCGCCCGCAATGCCTACCGGCAGATACTGCTGGTACGAACGCAAGGTAGAGACCTTATTTTCCTTGAAGGCCGTGCGCAGCACTCGGGTCAGCTCG
>JAFYWH010000130.1 GCA_017558175.1 Bacteroidaceae bacterium | reverse complement strand
GGCTGAAGGTGTACGTGCCGGTGGTAAGTTGGCATTGCAGATCCGTAAGCTCAAAGTTAAGGCTTGCTACGAAGCAATTCCTGAACGTCTCGTTATCGACGTAACTCCATTGGGTCTTGGTAAGACTATCAAGGTAGGCGAATTGAGCTACGAAGGTCTTGAATTGATCAACGCTAAGGACGCTGTAGTTTGTGCAGTTAAGTTGACTCGTGCTGCTCGTGGTGCTCAGGCTGCTGCAGCTGCTGGTAAGAAATAATTAATTACCACAATTTAATCCTTGTCAATGAAATATTTGATTGTAGGACTGGGAAATATCGGTGCAGAGTACCGAAATACCCGTCACAACATAGGATTCATGGTATTGGACGCCCTCGCAAAGGCGTCCAATCTTGTTTTTGCCGATGGCCGTTACGGAGCCACCGCTACCCTTTCAGTCAAGGGACGCCAATTGATCTTGCTCAAGCCGTCCACTTACATGAACCTGAGCGGTAATGCCGTACGCTACTGGATGCAACAAGAAAAAATTGCCTTGGAGAATGTCCTGATTGTAGTCGACGACCTTGCCCTTCCATTCGGAACCCTCCGCTTGAAAGCAAAAGGTAGCGATGCCGGCCACAACGGATTGAAGCACATTGCCGAAATCTTGGGAACCCAGAACTATGCCCGCTTGCGTTTCGGCATCGGCAACGATTTCCCGAAAGGACATCAGGTAGACTATGTACTCGGCAACTTTACCGATGAAGACATGAAGACCATGGACGAGCGTTTGGAAACTGCCGGAAGCATCATCAAGAGCTTCTGCTTGGCAGGCATCAACATCACCATGAACCAATTCAACAAAAAGTAAATCATGGCCGAAGCAAGAATAGACAAATGGATGTGGGCCGTACGAATCTTCAAGACCCGCACCATCGCCTCAGAAGCCTGCAAGAAAGGTCGCATCAACATCAATGGTGCACAAGCCAAGCCCGCCCGCATGGTGAAGCCGGGAGATGTAGTGAGCGTGCGAAAACCGCCTATCACCTACTCCTTCAAGGTGCTTCAAGCCATCGAAAAGCGTGTGGGAGCCAAGCTCGTACCAGAGATGATGGAAAACGTCACCCCGAAGGAGCAATACGAATTGCTGGAAATGAACCGTATCAGCGGTTTTGTGGATCGCGCCCGAGGTACTGGCCGACCCACCAAGAAAGACCGCCGAAGCATGGAAGAATTCATCACTCCCGAATACTTCTCGGACGATGACGACTTTGATTTTGACTTCGACTTCGAGGACTAATCATAATAAAGGTAGGAAGATGACGAAAAATCTCTTCCTACCTTTCGTTTATTTAAAAATATGATTATCTTTGCGATTATCATATTAACCTTAAATTATTGATATTATGCATAGAATGATTTTGAACGAAACTTCGTACTTCGGTGCAGGTTGTCGTGAAAGTATTGCCATTGAAGCAGCACGTAGAGGATACAAGAAAGCGTTTTTCGTTACAGATAAGGACCTGATCCGCTTCAAAGTAGCCGACAAGGTAATTGAAGTATTCGACAAGAACAACATTCCTTACGAAATTTATAGCGACGTTAAGGCTAACCCAACTATTGCCAACGTACAAAACGGTGTTGAAGCATTCAAAGCATCGGGTGCAGACTTTATCGTAGCATTGGGTGGTGGTTCGGCTATCGACACAGCCAAGGGTATCGGTATCGTTTTCAACAATCCTGAATTTGCTGATGTAAAATCATTGGAAGGTGTTGCCGACACCAAGCAGAAAGCAGTTCCTACTTTCGCATTGCCTACAACTGCAGGTACAGCTGCCGAAGTTACTATCAACTATGTAATCATCGACGAAGATGCCAAGAAGAAGATGGTATGCGTTGACCCGAACGATATCCCGGCCGTAGCTATCGTCGACCCGGAATTGATGTATTCTATGCCAAAGGGCTTGACAGCTGCTACAGGTATGGATGCGTTGACTCACGCTATCGAAAGTTACATCACTCCAGGTGCATGGGTAATGTCGGACATGCTCGAATTGAAGGCCATCGAAATGATTGCTGCTAATTTGAAGGCTGCAGTAGATAATGGCAGCGACCCTGTTGCTCGCGAAGCGATGTCTCAAGCTCAATACATCGCAGGTATGGGATTCAGTAACGTAGGTTTGGGTATTGTTCACTCTATGGCTCACCCACTCGGTGCTCACTACGACACTCCTCATGGTGTAGCTAACGCTTTGTTGCTCCCTTACGTAATGGAATACAACGCAGAATCTCCAGCTGCTCCTAAGTATATCAACATCGCCAAGGCTATGGGCGTGAATACAGATGGTATGACTGAAGCTGAAGGTGTACAAGCAGCTGTAGAAGCAGTGAAGCAACTTTCACTCAGCATTGGTATTCCTCAGAAGTTGAACGAAATCGGTGTCCGCAAGGAAGACTTGCATACATTGGCTATCGATGCATTCAACGATGTTTGTACAGGTGGTAACCCACGCCCAACTTCTATCGAAGACATCGAAGCATTGTACAATAAGGCTTACGAATAATTAAGGAAATAATCATCATTGTCATTCAGAGCGAAGCGAAGAATCTCGAAAGCATCCACAATATGTTTTCGAGATTTTTCGCTTTGCTCAACAACACGTCTTCCTCCCTTCGGTCGTCTGACGAGTTGATGAGGGCTCACCCGAATAATGACAATCTTTTTATAATATATATCGCATGAGATACATCAAAAACTTATACCTTTTAGGGCTTCTTTGCCTTCTATCACTTTCAGTTACTGCCCAAACAGCCCTTCAAGACAAATTGAAAGCCATCGGTAACATTACTGAAATCAAGCCTCTCGAAAGCAAGGAGTTTTCAGAAAAGTATGTAACTTACTTCACTCAACCCCTCGACCATGACCAACCGGAATTGGGAAGCTTTTGCCAACGTGTCATCGTATCACACATTGGTTTCGACCGACCTACCGTTATCGTGACTGAAGGTTATGGAGCCAGCTATGCCCTCTCGCCAAGATATCGTGAAGAACTCTCCAAGATGTTCAATACCAACATGATTTTCGTAGAATACCGATACTTCTTGGAATCGACTCCGGAGCCTCGCGATTGGCAATACTTAACTGCAGAAAGTAGTGCAGACGACCTTCATGCCATCCGTGAAGCATTTAAGGCTATCTATCCGGGCAAATGGATTGCTACCGGCATTAGCAAAGGTGGACAAACAGCTATGCTCTATCGCACTTTCTATCCGGAAGATGTAGATATCACCGTGCCTTACGTAGGTCCTCTTTGCTATGGAGTGGAAGACGGACGCCACGAACCTTTCCTCCGCCAAGTAGGTACTGATGAAGAAAGACGCAAGATTGAAGATTTCCAATTGGAAGCCTTGAAGCGAAAAGCAACCTTGCTTCCAAGATTCGAAGCTCATTGCAAGGAAAAGAAATATGAATTCAATGCTCCAATTGAAGCCATCTACGACTATTCGGTATTGGAATATTCGTTTGCATTGTGGCAATGGGGAACACCTGTCAGCACCATCCCAGCAAATGATGCCGACGACGATGCCATTTACAAACACCTCATGGCCATCAGCGAACCTTCTTACTTTGCTAAAGGTGGAGGAAACGAATCGTTCTTCGTACAAGCTGCCCGCGAATTGGGTTATTATGGTTACGACATCCGCCCGTTCAAGAAGTACTTGTCCATCCAATCAAGCAAAGGATATTTGAAAAACCTTATGTTACCAGACGATGCCAAGCACATCAAGTTCGATAAGACCTTGAGCAAGAAAATCAGCAAGTTCTTGAAGAAGAATGACCCTAAAATGGTCTTTGTATATGGTGAAATTGACCCATGGTCGGCTGCTGCTCCTACCTGGTTGGATTTTTCAAAGAAACAGAATATGCATATCTTCGTGGAACCTCGCGGAAGCCATCGAGCCCGCATCAACACGCTTCCAGAAGAAATGAAGCAAGAAGCCATCCGCATCATCAAGGAATGGTTGGAAGAATAAAAAAATGGTGGATGCACTTAATTGTACATCCACCATTTTTATGTATCCTTTCTTATTGAATAGTCAAGATACGTGAGAAACCAGTCAAATCAATAACCGAACGTACTTCGTTAGTAAGATTACGCAAAATAAACTTACCACCCTTAGCAGTAACCTGCTTGTGAGCGCTCAAGATAATACGCAAGCCCGAACTACTGAGATATTCCAATTTTTCACAATCGAAAACCAATGTAATGGCAGGTGTTGCCCAAATAGGACTAACCTTCATTTCCAATTCTGGAGCAGTTACAGTATCCACTCTACCTTCAATAACTACTACCTTTTCATCGTTTTGTTCTAAAATCTTTACTTCCATAATATTTGTTTTAAATGTTTATTTCGATCAATTCAATTGCTTTCCTAAAGTCAAGACGTTCTTTCCATCGATACGCTGATACTCTATCTGATTCATAATCTGACGAATCAAGAAAATACCCAAGCCTCCTATCTGTCTTTCTTCTGCAGATAGAGTAATATCGGCATCCGGAGCTTGTGTTGGATCGAATTCCTTTCCTGAATCTGTCAACACAAACACAAGGTTGTTATCAGACACATTTGCAGACAAAGAAATCTCCTGTTGCTCACCCTTAGGATAAGCATAAAGTATCACATTCGAAACAGCTTCTTCCAAAACCAAATTCAAATTGAACACCAAATCCGGTGTTAAATCCAATTCCTCGCCTAGTTCTTCAATAAAGGCAGCAAGTTTACTTATTTCAGAAATTTCGTTCTTTAACACTAATTTCTTTTCCATACTATCTATTATTTAAGACTTATCTATAATGTACACACATAATGGTTATATCATCGCTTTGTTCAGCTCCGTCCGCATGCTTGTTGACATCATCCAATACAGCATCAACAATCGTTTGAGGCAGATTATTCCATTGTTTGGCCAACAAATCCAACAAGCGTTCGTCTGAATATAAAGCTTTAACCATGTTCTCCGCTTCTGTTACACCATCTGTATAAAGGAACAAAGAAGCACCCTTAGTTATGTCACACTCTTGCCCTTCATACGGGAAATCGCCGAACAAACCTAATGGTAAGTTAGGCTTTACTTCCATAAACTTAACCTCGCCAGAAGAAGCCAACATCACCGGAGCATTATGACCTGCATTACAATATTGCATGTTACCAGTTTTCAAATCGAGAACACCTAAAAATGCCGTACAGAACATGTTAGAGTCGTTGTTTTCCGCCAATGTATCATTCAATGCAGCCACAATCTCGGCTGGTGTGTGAAAATGGGCAGCTACCGTACGGAACAAACGACAAGTTACCGCCATAACCAACGAAGCTGGAACTCCCTTGCCAGAAACATCTCCGACGATAAAATACAACTTATCACCTTCGATGAAGAAATCATATAAATCGCCACCCACTTCCTTTGCAGGAATCAACTTTGCATATAAGTCCACATCCTCTCTTTCCGGGAAAGGTGGGAAAATTTTAGGAACCATACCCATCTGTATGCTTCGAGCAATGCGAAGTTCACTCTCGATACGTTCCTTGCTGGCAGTAGTTTTCTTTAATTCATCAATATAGTCTACCAACGATTTCTGCATGGTCTCGAAAGAGTCATGCAAAATTCTCATCTCATCCTTACTCTTAATGGCCGGCAACTCTGCACCGAAATTTCCTTTGGCTATTTCATTAGCTGAACCGGCAAAACGAACCAAAGGTTCTGTCAATCGACGAACTGTAAAATAACAGAATCCGGCAAGCAATAATACACCTAATATCAATACGGTGATTACCCAATTCCACAACCCGTCTATACCTGCAAATATGTCGCTATAAAAAGCAGCCACACATACACACCATCCGGTAGTCGCTACTGGCGCAAAAAACAAATAATATTCCGTATCGTCACGATTGAATCGTGCCATTCCACTCTCACCATTCACCATCCGATGTCCAGTTTCCAACATTCCTTTATCACCTTCCAACAAAGGTCTGGCAAAAAAACTTTCGTTAAGAATAGCTTCCAATCGGTCGCTTACCAAGAAAGTCCCTCCTCGCCCAATCATGTAGTTGAAAGAATTAGGATAAAGCTTTACTTCGTTTACCTTTTCAGCAAACCACTCCAATGAAATATCTGCTGTAAATACCGCAAACATATTTCCTTCGGCATCATACAAAGGAAACGAAAAAGTAGTCATCACCATATTGGCGCCTCCATTGTCGTAATAAGGTTCACTCCAATAGGGCTTGCCTAAAAGTTTCGGAATCTGATACCAATCCATGTAATGGTATTCATAATCTTCCGTACCCAATTGCTTGCTTTGTATACCTCCTTGCTCACGATAAGAATAAGGTGAGAACAACACACCCTTCTCAGGATAATAACTCGGTTCAAAAGCAATGGCACTACCCACGACATGCGGATTGCTACGAAGCACCTGCTGAGTAAGCTCATACATATAATCCGGTTGATCCAACTTGTCTGTTACCAACCACGACAAATTTTCCACAGCAATTTCAACAGAATTCAGCACCTTGTCTATCTGCAAAATGGTATTGTTCAATTTTACCTGAGCTTGCTCTACTGCTTCTACAACAACCGTTTGTCTTGCATGGCGGAAATAGCTCCAGAATGCAAAAATAAAAACCGAACCAGCCACCATCAAGATATACAAACTCATTCGCAACGGAAACGAATGCTCTATGATTTTCTTCACTCTCTTCATGGTTTCCCTCCTTTCAGTTTTTCAACACTCACTGAATCTTGAATATAGTGATGCTTCAACAATAAATCACCCAATCTCTTTACCATATCAGCATCCAACTGGAAAGAAGGTTTCTCCTCTCCTTCCGCACATTGCAAACGCAAAATTTCTTCAAGCATCCAACGCTGATGAATACGATTGGTATGTACATGTTCTTTTTCCGCCCACTTCATAACAATATCCAATGCCTCTTCCGGATGTTCATGCGCCCATTCCCAACCTCTTCGGCTCGCTTCTACAAACGCCTGCACCTTTTCAGGATAACGCTTAGAGAATTCAGCTGAAACATAAAGGCCATCTTCTGGAAAGTCGTATTCGGTTTCTGTAAATCGGATGACCGGTTTGTCTTCGTGACCGGAAACCTTGATTTGTAAATATTCATTATAGCTCATAGCCAATGTAGCATCAATGGCACCACTGATGAACAAATTCGTACCTTCCAAGAAAGGAATCCACTTGATGCCCAATCGCTCTTCTGCATTCATAATGTATGCCAATTCACCGAAGCCAGCCTTCCAAACTCCAACTTTCTTCTTTTTCAAATCTTTAATTGTACGAATGGAGTCCGAACGTCCTACCAATACCATCGCATTACGTTGAGATGTTTGTAAAACATGAAGCATCGGTATTCCTCGATTGATACCTATAATAGCTTGAGTCAATTGTTGGGTAATCATATCACTGCTTCCCTCCATCAAACGATTCAACGCTGAATAGGATGCCGACGGATGCTGGAAATCCACTTCCACTCCAGCATCCTTATAGAATCCTTTTTCTTGAGCCACATAATATCCAGCAAACTGGCTCTGCGGTGTCCATTGAGGAGTGAATACAATGCGCTGTGCTTGCGCAATGCATATCCCTATAAGGAGAAAACTTATGAATGCTAGTATTTTTTTCATATCAGACATAACTATTTTATGCGAAAAAGTCATCCAACATTTTTCGGGTATTTTCCGGCTCCATCTCTCGCAATTCTTGGTTGTTCATTTCAATTCGATTAATCAAGAAAAGCAAATTGTCATATGTCAATTCAATAGGTTTCTGATGATTGAGCAGGGTCAAAATAACAACAAATCGGTCAGTATTCAGAATACTTTCTGCTACATGATGGTTTTGAAGAAGGAATTCATGAACTTCAGGAGACAAGTCTTCTCCCTTGATGCGCAAGTGCATCTTATTGCGCAACATAGCCCGATAATTCTTGTTCTGATAATTAACTCGTGCCACTTGATCGAACAAAGACTTCATGTTCCATTCTGCTGTTTCCAACGTAGCAATGACACCATTCAATACTCGAGAATAGGATTCACAACCTTCCCAATCTTCTTTGCACTTGTATCGAAGGTCATGTTCCACTTCGTGCCATCCTTCAGAGAAAATGGTACGAATTTGAAGTTCATATGTACTATCAATATACATAGCAAACTCTTCCGGTAGAGCCTTACGGAAATCTTCCACAAACTCTGCCGGCAGTTTACAGGTTAAATTCAAACGTTGAGGACGGAAAGTGGAAGAATCGAATTCATCAATTGAACTATCGACCACTTCTCCACAACTATAGAAAAAAGCCAATGCATCAACATCGTCTTGAAAATAGAGGACAACACGCAAACCAATCATGTCTTGAATCAAAGATTTTCCAGATCGATAGTTATCTCCTTTGATTTGCATTTTGTGATGCAATGAACTGATTGTCTTGACACGAGCAAACAAACGGAACATTAATCCGCATTGATTCAAATGTTGATATATTTGGGATTCTAATCTATCGGCGATAGTTTGAAGCATCGTTTATATTATTTAATGTTTTTAATGAATGTAAATATAAGTATTTGAATTCAATCCAAGAAATTATTGATAATTAAAATTAATTCATCAACAAACGTTCCTTGTTCAATTCCAAATGTATGAGTTTTCGACCTTCTTCGTCGGTAGTTTCTTGCATCACTTCGCAAAGGCCTTCCACAATACTCAAACTCAAATCATCCTCCGCTTGCATCGGATCCAAATACATGGTTTCAGAAGAAGGCAACTTGACATCCAATGACATACGCACTTCTGTATCCGACTTTGAAAGAACCAAATCCAATCCATCCTCTAATGGAAGCAGATTCAACAATTCTTCTACAACCAACTGTACAAAATGGAATGCTTGAGTGCCCAATCCGAAACGATTACAATAACATTCAATGCGAGCATTCAATTCCGGTCGGTCAAAATGTACATGCTCTATTCTATAAATCATGTTCTTTTGACAACTCAAGAAACTACGGGTTTCAGCTTGCTGAGGGGTATTCAACAATTCAGCAGGTGCACCTTCTTCACAAACCTTACCATTATGCATGAATACAATGCGGTCTGCTATTTCCTTTACCAACGAAATATTATGAGTAACAACAACCTGAGGAATCTCTTTTTTCAACTTTCGCATCACATCCATCACCTCCGCTGTTGCAACAGGATCCAATGCTGAAGTTGGTTCATCGAACAACATGAGCCGAGGTTTCATCATCAAACAACGGGCTATCGCCACACGTTGTCTTTGTCCAGCAGAAAGTTCATGTGGGAACAACGATGCCTTTTCACTCAAACCTACTTTTTGCAATTGCTGATAGGCCTGTTCCTCCGCTTCCTCTTTCGACATTCCCAACACATTGATTGGCGCCAAAGTCAAATTATGCAACACATTGAAATGCGGAAAAAGATTGATGTTTTGAAAAACCATTCCGATATGATTGTAGCCTCCTGCTGTTTTCTGTTCCAAAAGACGACCATCTATGGTTATCGTTCCATGTTCCGGAAAATCCAATCCTGCCATGCATCTTAACAAGGAACTCTTACCACTACCCATTGAGCCAATGATACATACCGTTTCGTTCTTACCCAAGCGGAACGACACATTGTCCAACGCCTTCTTTCCATGATAGGACTTGGTGATATGTGAAACTTCAATCATAACTAAAGAATTTAACATGCAACAAATGGAACACTTTGCCAATCAACCATGACAAGAATAGATAAAGTAAGGAAACAAAAAGCAAAGGCAAGAAAACATCCTCGGTTTGAACACGGATGCTATCCACAGCTTTCACCAAATCTTTCTGAGCAATATATCCGGCATACGAAGTGGCACGAAGCAATACTTTCATTTCACCAATTACCAATGGCAACATACTCTTGACTGCCTGTGGTAAAATAATCAGCCGATAGATTTGCCAAGGTGTGAACCCTAACATACGTCCAGCCTCGTATTGTTCCTTCCCTACCTGCGTGATATGAATTTTAAATATCTTTTCTAACGTACCAGTAGTATAAACGCCCAACGCAATTATAGAAACGATAACCCCATTCAATGCCCCCCAAAAGACAACATAATAAAAGAACATCATCAATACCACAGCCGGCACATCGTGTATCGTAGCAACAAACCAATGCAGAGGACGATACAACCATTGCCATTTGTGATTGATATGCAGATAAGCCAAAAAAGAGGCCAAGATTAAAGCTAAAACAGCGCCAAAAAAGAAAATGACCAATGTATTCTGAAAACCTCCCAATATGAGGTGCAACGCATCATCGGTCAAAAAATTACGATAAATCTGCTCTTGCCAATCTTGAAACCAAGACATTGCTATTCCTATATTCATATATGAATCATAAAAAAGTTTACTCTCTAATTATAGGTTGCAAAATTAACAAATATAATCAAAAAGTAAACTTTTACAAATAGTTATCTTACTCACAAAACGGAATCTTCCTTTTTCACTAAGTGATAAACATCTTCCTTCTCACCTACTACCCAAACCACATCACCATCTTCGAGTAACATATTGGCTTCGGGACTTAATAAGTTACCATCTTCCTTCTCCACACCTACCACCAAGCAACGATAACTATTACGGATACCGCTATCCTTAATCGTCATATTCAAGAAAGGCGATCTTCCGTCTACCACGAACTGCTTCAAGTGCATTTCCCGCTTTTCGATTTCATTTTCTTCAGCAGCATTCGATACTTGTTCTACTTGATGAGAGAATTCCGACAACTGATCATCCGTACCAATTACCTGAATGGTATCTCCCGGAAAAAGACGGACATTCGCTCCTGGGATATTGATGCGATGCAAGCCACGGATAATGGATGCCACATGTACCCCATACTTCTTTCCTAAGTTCAGCTCGCTCAAAGTATGCCCTGCCCAAAGGGAATCTGCAGGAATATCGAAATCGGACAAATGCAAGTCGCGTGACAACAGATGTCCTTCGTACTTCGGACGTTTCTTACCCTTGAACTCATCATGAGTTTCACGAATATTCAAGTTTTGGATGAAAGTACGCTCCATAATGATAGAGTGTTTCTTCAGACGTCTGGACACCATCATCAACACCACCAATAAAGTTGCAATACCTATACTCAACAACATAGAGACATCGAACAGACTCTTAATGATAAAGACAATAACTCCAATGGCAAGAATCATTCTCACGACAATGGTAGCCAGCAAAGGAGCACGATTGAAACGATTGTCTTGCCACAAAGCCTGGAACTCAATGCTATGGTTCTTCTTCATGACAATGGCACGAAGGAATGGAGACACACAGACTACCATGAATACAACATCTGCCAATTTTGCCCAGAATTCCGGCAAAACCATTCGGAAAAGTGGCATCACAAAGTGAAGAGACAAAAGAATGACCGCAATACATAACACCATATAAATAGCCACAATACGAGCAATAGCCATCAACAATTTCTTCCAATGACTTTCACTATTTACCGTTTGCGAACCAGCCGTATATCGTTCCAACATCAGTTTCCATTTCTCCGGCATTTTCTTTTCCACAATCTGATAAGCCGGTATCGCCAAACGTATCATATAAGGTGTAAGAAAAGTTGTGATGACCGATACCGCGACCACAATAGGATAAAGGAAACTACTTGTGACATTCAAGCTAACCCCTAAAGCTGCGATGATGAAAGCAAACTCACCAATCTGTGTCAAACTGAAACCGCATTGCATGGCTACTTTCAATGGTTGACCAGAAAGAATCACCCCACAAGTGCCAAAGATAGTCTGACCCAAAAGGATGGCCAATGTAATTGTAATGATCGGGCCAATGTATTCCACAATCATAGCCGGATCGACCATCATCCCTACCGATACGAAGAAGATGGCACCGAACAAGTCTTTCACCGGGGCCACTAACTTTTCGATAGTTTCGGCCTCTACGGTTTCAGCCAAGATGGAACCCATGATGAAAGCTCCGAATGCCGGGGAAAAACCGACTTTAGATGCCAAAACCACCATACCGAAACACATGGCCAAAGAAAGAATCAACATAGTTTCGTTACTAACCAGTTTCTTCGAACGCTTCAAGAAGATAGGAATCAGATAGATACCTACCACAAACCAAAGTATCAGGAAGAACACCAGTTTACCGATGCTATACACCATCTCCCCTCCCTCGAAGTTCTGACTCACGGCTACCGTACTAAGCAATACCATCAATACGATGGCAAGAATGTCTTCGATAATCAAAATACTCAGCACCAAACCCGCAAAGCGTTGTTGCCGTAACCCCAAATCATCGAATGCCTTATAGATAATGGTCGTAGAGGACATGGCCAACATCCCACCTAAATAGAGGCAGTCCATCGATTTCCAGCCAAAGGTCCACCCCACCGTCATGCCTATCATAATCATGGAGAAGATGATGGCACAGGCTGCTATAACCGCGGTACCTCCTACCTTGACCAATTTCTTGAAACTGAACTCCAAGCCGAGGGCAAAGAGCAAGAAAATGACACCAATCTCCGACCATGTATGGATACTGGCCGTATCAATGACCGAAGGAGTAAGTGTAAAGTGAGGACTTGCCAAAAAACCGGCAACAATATATCCTAATACCAAAGGTTGCTTGAGGCGCTTAAATATGAGCGTCATCACACCGGCACAAATCAAGATAAGTGCCAAGTCGCTGATAAGGGGGGCTAATTCTGACATAGATTCCTTGTTTTCACAAATGTAGGATTTCTGCTTGATTTAACGAAAAAAAGTCCGAATTATCTTTCAATAATCCGGACTTTATCTGTTATCTATTTCAAATTACTTTCTGAATGGAGCCTTTACGACTTTAGCTTTCAGCTTGCGACCACGAACATCGATAAAGATTTCAGAGTCGATAGCTGTATAAGCCTTTGCTACATAACCCATACCGATACCAATCTTGCGAGTTGGAGACATAGTACCACTGGTTACTTCACCAATTTCTTCACCTTCTGCATTCACCAACTTGTAGCCATGACGTGGAATACCACGGTCAACCAATTCGAATGCCACGAGCTTGCGAGTGATGCCTTCAGCCTTCTGCTTTTCGAGGATAGCACGAGCAGTAAAGTTCTTGCCTTCTGCAAACTTGGTAATCCAACCGAGACCTGCTTCCAATGGAGAAGTTGTATCGCTCAAGTCATTGCCATAGAGGCAGAAGCCCATTTCCAAGCGCAAAGTATCGCGAGCACCAAGACCGATTGGCTTGATACCTTCCGGAGCACCTGCTTCGAAGATAGCATCCCAAATCTTCTGACCATCTTCCGGATAGAAGTAAAGTTCGAAACCACCGGCACCTGTGTAACCTGTGTTCGAGATAATCACTTCCTTGCAACCCGCAAATTCGCCTACCGCAAATGCATAGTAAGGAATTTCGGCCAAGTTCACCGGAGTAAGGCGTTGAAGAACTTCAGTAGCCTTCGGACCTTGGATAGCCAACTGAGCCATGCGGTCAGATGAGTTTTCCAATTCTGCACCTACTGAATTGTGGCTTGTACACCATGCCCAGTCCTTATCAATATTAGCTGCATTTACCACCAACAAATACTTGTCTTCTTCGTAATGATATACAATCAAGTCGTCTACGATACCACCTTCTTCGTTCGGGAAGCATGTATATTGCGCCTTGCCAATAGGAAGGATAGCTACGTTGTTGGAAGTAACTTGTTGCAAGAATTCCAATGCGTTCGGACCCTTTACCCAGAATTCGCCCATGTGAGACACATCGAATACACCCACACCGTTGCAAACGGTCATGTGTTCGTCGATGATACCCGAGTATTCAATCGGCATATTGTAACCTGCAAATTCATGCATCTTTGCTCCAAGAGCAATGTGTGTTTCGGTAAACGGAGTAGTTTTCATTTTCAGTATTATTTAAGGTTATTGTTTTCTTTATCTAGCTGTAAGTTCAGCAATCTTCACCACTACGTTCATGGCCTTTTCCATCGACTGGATTGGCACGAACTCGTAGCGTCCGTGGAAATTCAAACCACCGGCAAAGATGTTCGGACAAGGCAAGCCCTTGAATGAAAGTTGGGCACCATCGGTACCGCCACGGATGGCCTTTACCTTCGGAGTGACACCGGCTTCTTCCATAGCCTTGAATGCGATATCGATGATGTGCATCACCGGCTCGATCTGCTGACGCATGTTGTAGTACTGGTCTTTCAACTCTACGGTTACAGTACCTGCACCATACTTGGCATTGATGGCCTCGCCCCATGCCAACATGCATTCCTTGCGAGCTTCGAACTTGGTACGGTCGTGGTCACGGATGATGTAAGTAATGGTAGCCTGTTCCACTTCGCCTTCCACGCCTACTACATGATAGAAACCTTCGTAACCTTCTGTTGACTCCGGAGTTTCGTTGCCTGGAATCAGACTCATGAACTCATTAGCTACACGGATGGCATTCACCATCTTATTCTTGGCATAACCCGGATGTACATTACGGCCCTTCACGATAACTTTAGCAGCAGCTGCATTGAAGTTTTCGAATTCCAATTCGCCTACTTCGCTACCATCCATGGTATAAGCCCATTCGCAACCGAACTTCACTACATCGAACTTGTGTGCACCCATGCCGATTTCTTCGTCCGGATTGAATCCGACACGAATCTTACCATGCTTGATTTCCGGATGCTGTTGCAAGTAAACGATAGCCGTAACGATTTCAGCAATACCTGCCTTGTCGTCCGCACCGAGGAGCGTCTTACCATTGGTTACAATCAAGTCTTCTCCCTGATGGTCGAGGAGTTCCGGGAACTGCGATGGAGACATCACGATGTTTTCTTCTTCGCAAAGCACAATGTCCTTACCATCGTACTTATGCACGATGCGTGGAGTGACACCGGCACCGGTCAAATCCGGACTGGTATCCATGTGGGCAATGAAACCGATGGTCGGCACTTCCTTGTCTGTATTGGCAGGGAGTGTAGCATACAAATAGCCATGCTCATCCAACTCGATTTCTTCAAGACCAAGGTCTTCCAATTCGTTCTTCAAGTATTGGGCAAATACCATCTGCTTGGGTGTACTTGGAGTAACACCGCTATTTTCGTCCGACTGTGTGTCGAAACTTACATATCTTAAAAATCGTTCTACTAAATTCATTTTATCAGTCTTTTTATTCTACGAGTGTAAAAGTAAAAAAAGAGCCTCGAATTGCCAAATAATTCGGGACTCTTTTTTATAAAATGCTTAGGCGTTTCGATTAAAACACCTTGACGTTTGAAGTAAAACGCCTAAGCGTTTCTTTAAAAGTGGCTGGAACCATCGAAACAATGGGTACAAACCTTGCACTTAGGCAAACCGATGGATTCAACCAAAATTTCGAGTGTATTGAATTTCAACGAACTCAAGTTGAAACGGCTACGTATTTCTTCTACCATCCGTTCGTACTGAGGCGAACCTGTGGTTGCATATTTATCGAGGTCTTTGTTCTCGTCGCCTTCCAATTCCTGGATGATGCGACGTGTCATCAATTCGAGGTTGCTCTTCGATGAGCTGAAGCCCAAGAACGGACAACCGTAAATCAACGGTGGACAAGCGATACGCATGTGTACTTCTTTTGCTCCGTAATCGTAAAGAATGTTCACATTGTCGCGAAGCTGGGTACCGCGTACAATCGAGTCGTCACAGAACAACACACGCTTGCCTTCCAGCATGGCACGATTTGGAATCAACTTCATCTTGGCTACCAAAGCACGCATATCCTGATTGGCCGGTGTAAAGCTTCGAGGCCATGTCGGCGTGTACTTGGAGATGGCACGATGATAAGGGATGCCCTTTCCTTCGGCATACCCCATGGCCATACCGATGCCCGAGTCAGGAATACCACAAGCGCAGTCCACTTCCGAGTTGTCGAATTGAGCCATCTTGTAACCGCTTTGGAAACGCACTTCTTCTACATTGCGATTCTCGTAGCACGATACCGGGAATCCGTAATATACCCACAAGAACGAACAAATCTGCATCTTGTCGTTAGGCTTGCGCATCTGTTCCATACCATCGGCACGGAGACGGATGATTTCACCTGGACCTACATAATGTTCAATCTCATAATCCAAGTTCGGGAAGCTGTTTGTTTCACTGGTAGCTGCATAAGCACCATCCTTCTTACCGATGACGATTGGTGTGCGTCCCCATTGGTCGCGTGCCACGATGATGCCGTCTTCGGTCAAGATCAACATCGAACATGAACCCTTGATCTTACGGAACACATTCTCGATACCATCGACGAAGTCCTTACCTTGTATAATAAGAAGCGCGATAAGCTCCGTCTGATTGGTCTTCGAGAGACTCATCTCAGAGAAGTGCATATTATGTTCCAGCAAATCCTTTTCCAATTCCTGCATATTGTTTACCTTCGCCACGGTCACGATAGCGAATTTTCCCAAATGCGAATTGATGAGAATTGGCTGAGGGTCTGTATCACTGATTACCCCAATCCCTGCATTACCCTTGAATTTAGAAAGTTCGGATTCGAACTTCGTGCGGAAATAGGAACTCTCCAAATTGTGGATAGAGCGCATGAAACCCAACCCTTCGGCATAGGTTACCATACCGGCTCTCTTTGTTCCCATATGTGAATTATAATCCGTGCCGTAAAACAAGTCGGTCACGCATTCTGTCTTTTTAACTGTACCAAAAAAACCACCCATACTCTTAATGTATCTTTGTTTTTAGAGTGCAAAGATAGAAATAATAACGGAAATAGCAGATAAGTGTTCTAAAAAAAGTCTTCCTTTGAGCGTACTGAGGACCTGCCTTTATCTGAGCTTTATTTCACAATTGTCCAAACTTTCAATAATGGCCAACGACTCCACATGCATGCCGGCTTCACGCAAAAGTTCTCCACCACGTTGGAAAGCCTTCTCTATCAGGAATCCCATTCCAACCAACTCGGCACCTGCTTGATTAACCAAGTCGATGACACCTTTACCTGCATGACCATTGGCCAAGAAGTCATCGATGAACAAGACTTTATCTTCCGGTTGAAGGAAATCACGGCTTACACAAATGGTATAAGTGCGGTTCTTGGTAAACGAAAAGACTTCGGATACCAACATGTTCTCCATGGTGCTTGGCTGGCTCTTCTTTGCAAAGACTACCGGTACATTCAACAAATATCCCACCATGATGGCCGGTGCAATACCGCTGGCCTCAACCGTCAAGATCTTACTGATTGTAGTCCCTTCGAACCGACGGACCAATTCTTCTGCCATCTGCATCATCAGCAGAGGATCCATCTGATGATTGATGAAATTATCAACTTTCAATATACCACCGGGAAAACAGCGCCCGTCCTTTTGTATTCTATCTTTCAGAGTTTTCATAAACGGCTTCCTAACTAAATTATAGGAGCAAAGTTACATCATTTTATGATTCCAACCCTCTTTCCACATGGAAAAGACGATTTTCTTGCTTTAAAAGCCTAAGAAAATTAAAATTTATGTGTAGTTTTGTACTTTAATAATTAATCTGTGTTAATCATGCTTCAAAAACTTTTTGGTTTCAATCCGAAAGAAACCACGGTTAAAACCGAAATCATGGCAGGTATCACTACCTTCCTTACAATGGCTTACATCCTGGCCGTCAATCCAAACATCTTGGGAGAAACAGGGATGGACAAAGGTGCTTTGTTTACCACTACCGTAATCATGTCGGCTATCCCAACCATCTTTATGGGACTTTATGCCAAGTTGCCACTTGCACTTGCACCGGGTATGGGTTTGAATGCATTCTTTGCCTACACCATCTGCCTTATCATGGGCTACTCTTGGCAATTTGCACTTACTGCCGTTTTCTTGGAAGGCCTCGCTTTCATTCTTTTAACTGTAACTAATCTTCGTGAAAAGATTGTAGACGTGATTCCTGATGGTCTGAAAACAGCAATCAGTGCAGGTATCGGTCTCTACATTGCTTTCATCGGTTTGAAGAATGCGGAAGTTATTGTCGATAACCCAGCTACATTGGTTAGTCTTGGTCACTTGACTTCAGGTTCTGGATTGTTGGCTATTATCGGTATCATACTTACTTCTGTTCTCTTGGTAAAGAACGTGAAGGGAGCACTTCTTATCGGTATTCTTGCCACTACATTGATCGGTATCCCAATGGGCATCACCAACCTCGATGGTTTCTCAAGCATCCCTCCTAGCATCGAACCAATCTTTATGAAGTTCGAATGGTCTAATATCTTCACAGCCGAAATGGCTACCATCGTATTTACCCTCTTGTTCGTTGACTTGTTTGACTGTATCGGTACTGTTATCGGTGTAACTACACGTGCAGGTATGGTAGGCGAAGACGGTAAGATTCCTCATTTGAAGAAAGTATTTATGGTGGATTCATTGTCTACAGCAGCCGGTGCAGCTATGGGTACAAGTACCGTAGCCGTTTATGTAGAAAGTGCAGCTGGTGTAAACGAAGGCGGACGTAGTGGTTTGACAGCATTTACTACTGGTATCTGCTTCCTTATTGCATTGTTCTTTGCACCATTCTTCTTGGCTATTCCGGCAGCAGCAACAGCTCCTGTCCTTGTTTTGGTGGGCCTCATGATGATGAGCAACATTTGGAAAATCGACTTCTTCGACTACAAGGAATCTATCCCAGCTTTCGTCTGTATGCTTTTCATGCCATTGGCATATAGCATCTCGGATGGTATCTTGTTGGGACACCTTACTTATGTGATTGTTAACTTGCTTAGCGGAAACCGCAAGAATCTGACTACCGGTATGTATATCCTTGCAGTTATCTTCCTCTTAAAATTCATCCTTCAATAATTGACAGATATGAAAAAAATACTTTTATCAGCATTATTGTTCATCGCATGTTTGCCGATGTTCGCTCAATTGAATGTGCAAATGCACTATGACCTTGGCAAGACCATCTATGGAGATGAACTTTCCAACCGTCCTCTTTTCACAGCTACCGTAGAAAATTTCAAGGCTGACAAATGGGGTAACACTTTCTTCTTCATTGACTTGGATTTTGGAGACAATACCATGAAGAGCGTCTATGCCGAATTCGCACGCGAATTCAATCTTGGTAAATCTCCATTTGCTGCTCATGTTGAATATAATGGTGGCTTGTCAGGCTTCGGAAGCTATAACGATGCGTACTTGGCAGGTGCTGCATGGAACTGGGCGAACAAGGACTTCAGCAAGACCTTCTCTCTCAAATTGCTCTATAAGCACTTGGCTAACCAACCAAGCAGCAACAAGCATAGCTGGCAGGTTACAACCGTATGGGGCATCCACTTTGCCAAAGGCCTTTGCTCGTTCAGCGGTTTTGCAGATCTTTGGCACGACAATAGCGTAACCGGCAACCTCATTTTCTGTAGCGAACCTGAGTTCTGGTTCCACTTGAACGCACTCGAAAGCGTGGACGATGACTTCAAGCTTAGCGTAGGTGCCGAAGTGGAATTGACCAAGAACATGGTATGGCCGGCAGAAGGTCTTAACGACAACTTCTATGCCATCCCTGCGGTAGGCGTAAAATGGACATTTTAACCTTGAATAGATATACTAATTAAAATATACACCTATGAATACAGTTGTACAAGTTAAGGACAAGAAATTTGCCCTCTATATCTCGGAAGAAAAGATCAAGGCGAGAGTACAGGAAGTGGCAAATCAGATTGACGAAGATTTGAGAAAGAAGAACCCGCTCTTCCTCGTTGTTCTGAACGGTTCTTTCGTATTTGCAGCCGACTTGTTGCGCGACATCAATTTCCCGTGCGAAATCACTTTCGTGAAAATGTCTTCTTATGAAGGTACCAGCACTACTGGCGAAGTGAAGCAGCTCATCGGATTGAATGAAAACGTGAGCGGCCGTACCGTAGTCATCGTAGAAGATATCATCGAGTCGGGTACTACCATGAAGGAAATGCTCCGCATGTTGGGCGAAAAGAAGCCGAAGGAAGTATTTATCACTTCGCTTTTCGTCAAGCCAGGATGTCTGAAAGTTGATCTGAAGATTGACTACCGATGCTTCGACATTGAAGATGACTTCATTGTAGGTTATGGTTTGGACTACAATCACGAAGGTAGAAACTTGCCTCACATCTATCAAGTCATTGAATAATTCAATCGCCCGGAACGAACAAATTCCGGGCGATTTTCGTTTCTTTGCATAAACAAATTAAGAAAGGAACGATTATGAAAATTACAAATATCAAAGGAAGAGAAATATTGGATTCACGTGGTAATCCAACCATCGAAGTCGATGTAACATTAGAAAATGGTGTAATGGGACGAGCTTCTGTACCCTCAGGAGCATCTACCGGCGAGAATGAGGCTTTGGAACTTCGCGACCACGACCGCACCCGCTATGCAGGAAAAGGTGTACAAAAAGCCGTAAAGCACATCAACCATCACATCGCCCCTGCCCTTCAAGGAATGTGTGTTCTATACCAACGTGAAATTGACCGTGTCATGATAGAGTTGGACGGTACATCTACCAAGAGTAAATTAGGTGCAAACGCTATTCTTGGCGTATCCTTAGCCGTGGCAAAAGCAGCAGCTGCCTCTCTGAATATTCCTCTTTATCGCTATATTGGCGGTGCAAACACCTATGTGATGCCTGTTCCCATGATGAACATCATAAATGGAGGTTCGCACTCCGATGCCCCTATTGCTTTCCAAGAGTTCATGATTCGCCCCGTAGGCGCCAAGAGTTTCCACGAAGGATTGCGAATGGGAGCCGAAGTATTTTATGAACTGAAAAACGTATTGAAAGCCCGTAATCTCAGTACAGCCGTGGGCGATGAAGGCGGTTTTGCTCCTTCCTTAAATGGTACAGAAGATGCATTGAACTGCATTCTGATGGCTATCAAATCAGCCGGTTACGAACCTGGACGAGATGTTACGATCGCTCTTGACTGCGCTTCATCCGAATTCTATACAGACGGTATCTATGACTATACTCGATTCGAAGGCCTCAACGCTTCCATCCGCACTTCCTACGAACAAGTGAACTACCTGGAAGAACTTTGCAAGAAATATCCTATCGACTCCATCGAAGACGGTATGGCAGAAAACGATTGGGAAGGTTGGAAGATGCTGACAGAACGAATCGGTCACAAATGCCAATTGGTAGGCGATGACTTGTTTGTTACAAACGTGAAATTCCTCAGCAAGGGCATTGAACTGGGATGCGGTAATTCCATCTTGGTAAAGGTAAACCAAATCGGCACATTGAGCGAAACACTAGATGCCATCGACTTAGCTCACCGAAATGGCTATACAGCTATCATCAGTCACCGGTCGGGAGAAACAGAAGATACCACCATTGCCGACCTTGCCGTAGCTACCAATAGCGGACAAATCAAAACCGGATCCATGAGCCGTAGCGACCGAATGGCCAAGTATAATCAATTGCTTCGCATAGAAGAAGAGTTGGGCCACAAAGCGGTTTATGGCTTTAAGAGATAAGAAGAAAGGCTGCCAATCGGCAGCCTTCTTTATTGTTTTACTTCTTCCAAAGCTTATTCATATCTTCCAAAGTCTTACCCTTGGTTTCCGGAACCATCTTCCAGACGAAGATAGCGGCAATGACACAAATCACTCCGTAGAGCGCATAAGCAAAGATATGGCCAAAGTTTTCCATGCCCGACAACTGCATGTTGTACATCGGCACAAAAGTAGACGAAACGATGAAGTTGAAAATCCATTGGAATGCAACGGCAATAGCTACAGCTGCACCACGAATGGTATTCGGGAAGATTTCTGAGATAAGCACCCAACAGATAGGTCCCCATGAGAACATGAACGATGCCGAATACACCATGATACTGACTACAGATACCAATGGAGGCAATGCCCACAAGTTACTCAATGCCACACCGGCAGCACCGAGAGCCATACCGATAGAACCATAAATGAGCAATGGCTTGCGTCCCCACTTCTCAACGGTAAAGATAGCTACCAATGTAAAGAGAATATTCACGATACCCATGATGACAGTTTGAACCATCGGGTTACCCATATTCATGGATTCGAAAATACGAGGAGCAAAATAGAGCACTGCATTGATACCTACAATCTGTTGGAATACAGAAAGCATGATACCGATGAAGATAACCATCCATCCGTATGTGAACAATCGTTCGGTCTTTTCCTCAGCTGTAGCCTTGATTTCCTGCAAGATAGCCTTGGCACGTTCCAAACCATTGATGCGGGTCAAGACATGAAGCGCCTTCTGGTCTTCACCACACATAGCCAAATAACGAGGAGTTTCAGGCACGAAACAAATCAACAAGGCAAACAAACCGGCAGGAACAGCCTCGCTACCGAACATGTATCTCCATCCGGTTTCGATGGTCCAAGGATCACTTTCGGCCATGACACTATAAACGCCCTGAGCGGTCTTCTCTATAATCGGATTGGTATGGTCGCCCAAGATGAGGAAATTCACGAAATACACCACCAACTGACCGAAGATGATAGCAAACTGATTCCAAGAAACCAATGTACCACGCATCTTCGAAGGTGCCACCTCGGCAATATACATCGGACAGATAGCCGAAGCCAAACCTACACCGATACCACCCAACACACGATAGAAATTGAATGCTACGAGCAAGCTATACGTTGGCTTTCCATGTTCAAAAAACAAAAATTCCGGATGGTAAGAACCGAGTGCCGACAAGAAAAACAAGATACCCGCCAAGACAAGCGATCTCTTTCGGCCCAAATTAGAAGCCATGAAACCCGACAGGGCACTACCAATGATACAGCCTATCAAGGCACTGGAAGAAGTAAACCCATGCATGGCATCGGTATATACAAAATCAGTCGCTCCCAAGAAGAAAGCTTGAAGCCCTTTTTCGGCTCCCGAGATTACGGCGGTATCATACCCGAAGAGCAAACCGCCCAGAATAGCCACAACGACTATACTGATGAGATACATTTTACTTTGTTGGTTTTCCATGATATTTAAGGTTTTATTTTCATCATTTACAGATATTTGCAAATGTAACGAATATCAATCAAGGAAGTACTATCCGTACTCGCTTTTAATACTTTTTCACATATAAGCATAAACAAAAGCAGGTGCAACCGAATCGTACATCGGTCACACCCACTCTTCAACTCTATAATTCTATATCACTCTAGAATTGTACGGCTTTGGGTATAAGCTTACCGGTGTAAATGCGCTTACCATCGAGCGGATTATTCTTGCCCGGAAGCAGCTCGCCCGAAGAAAGTTCCATTGCAGAACGCGACTCCGGACGGGGTTCCAAATCGGTTTTTCCGGCTCTTTGCAAGGCGATATGAAGCAAGGCTTCGCGCTCATCGCCCAACGGATAAGTTTCCATATAGCGGTCTTCTACCTCGATATCGGGTTTCAAGCCATCGGGCATACAAGGATTGTTTCCATTCTTGTCGGCATAGCGGCTGATCATGACATAAAGTCCCCAATCGGCAATGTACTTCTTCCAATCGGCAAACCGAGGATACTTTTCGGCAAAGTCCATTTTGTTCTGCTTATAGCTGTCCACAATATCCTGAAACCAGTCTTCTCCCTTCCACATAATGCCGGTGCAATACTTGCCATGGGTCTGCTCGCCGATGATTTCGATGTTCATGTAAGGAAGCAAGCCCACAATGATGGACTCGGATGCCGAAGCGCTTCCATCGCCCACCAAGACATAGATCTTATCCAAACCGAGGTTGGCATCGGAGGTATTGATATTGTACGTCTTACTCTGGAACGTCTGCTTGAACACGGTACCGAAATAGGTATTGAAGTCTATTCCTTTCTGCTTATAATATTCCATGTAGGAATCGTTGTAGACCTCGGTCTCGTACACACTCTTGTTCTTTACTTCAGACTCGGGAGCCAGCATGGATGCAAGCACCTCTTCGGTAAACACATAGCCACCACCATTATAGCGAAGGTCGAGAATGAACTCACTGATGCCTTCGGCCTTGAACTGCTTGCATACGTCGTGGAGGCCTACAGAGGACTGGAAGGTGAAACTGGTGTAATGCAGATAGCCCACTTTCTTACCGCCACAATCGAACACCTTGGTCACGAGGATAGGATCTTCTTCCATATCTATAGCATCCATCTTTATGGTCTTGCCGGTAAGGGCAAAAGCGCCATCCTTAAAAGTGCCCAAACCCAACTCAATAGAATTGCTATAATACAGGTCGTAATAAGTTTCGTTTGTGATGTTCTTGCCATTGATATGAAGAATCATATCTCCGCGTTTCAGCCCTGCTTCTTCGGCTGGACTACCCGGATAAGTATAAGTTACATACGCACAAATGGTATTGTAATTTACATAATTCACTCCTTGAAGACCCCAACCGTATGTGCCGGTAGAAACACCATTTGTT
The DNA here is from genome assembly GCA_017558175.1 of Bacteroidaceae bacterium. Lineage (GTDB taxonomy): Bacteria > Bacteroidota > Bacteroidia > Bacteroidales > Bacteroidaceae > Phocaeicola. The sequence continues at coordinate 20,988 of JAFYWH010000130.1, read as the reverse complement.
CCGTTTACCATTTCAGTATATGAGTCTGTCATTTGTGTCCACCTGTCTACATCCTTGCCATCCTCTTTGTATCGGGCATTCTTTACCGCTTCAATAGGGTCGCCCAAGATAGTCCAAGTCTTAAAGGCATCTGTAATATCCTGATTCCAAAGATAGACATCGTTCATAGCATTGTATGCAAAAAAGTTGGCATAGGCTTTCTCATCCTGAAAAGGTGAGACTTGTTCTTCTTCAGGATCTTCCGGACTTTCAACCGGCTTAAGCGGTTCATCGCTATCCGCGCATGCCACAAAGCCCAATGTGAGCATCAGGGCAAAGAGCATCCAAACGTTTTTCTTCAAAAATCTGACATTCATATTTCTCTCTTTGATAATTTGGCGACAAAAATAACAATAAAAAAAATAAAATCCCTTCATTCTGTTCGAGAAATGAAGGGATTTTTATCACTTAACTTACAATCATCCCCCTTGCGAAGGGGGCAGGGGGATGTTCCATAGGACGAGCATTCGGTTTTCGCTCCATGCGGATGTTACATCCCCCTACCCCCTTCACAAGGGGGATTAGGTTAAATTCTTCCGAAAATTATTACATCTTGTTCAAAGCAGCCTTGGCTTGCTTCACCACCTTTTCGGCCGGAACTTCCTGAAGATTGAACTCGTTGAACGGTTCCAGAATCTTGTCGATCTGCTTGCCGTAGTTCTTGCTACGTCCGCGCTTGTCGGTTTCGTTTCGGAGGATACGGATCTTTTCGTATGCCTGGATACCCTCGATGAGGCGTTCGAAACGGGTCGATGTACGTCCGCCCGGATAGAGGATGTAGGTGTCGCCTGCGGCCCATGCGGTGAATCGAGAGTCGAGCAACGGGTCCTTCACCCAACTGTTCAATGCCCAACGGAGGTAACCGTCTACGTTGATCTTCGATGCCCACCAGCCCAACCATTCGGCTTCGGCCAACGGAGAGAAAGTGAACGTATTCGGACGCGGTTCTGTACAACAGGTATAGTAAGTAGTTACCTTGCCTTCTGCCTTACGCTTTTCGAGTTCTTCCGGAGAGAACTTTTCGGCCAAAGTGATGCAATAGTCATCGAGGTGTTCGAGCAATTCCTTGTGATAGGTACCTGCCAACGAGAGCTTGAAGTCCTTATCGGCCTTGTACACCACTTCGATGGTAGCGAGCATATCCTTCAAGCCACGTTCGTCCATGGCGATGTGGGTGATTTCGAACCATCCCTTTTCCTTCAGGTGCTCTGCAAACGACTTGAGCATGCGCATCCAGAATTCTTCGTAAGCAGGTTCGCCCGGCTTTCCGTTGAAGTACTTGAACTGGTTGCTGGCCTGGTCGAAGTATTGGAACGACAAGCGCCAAGGTACCATGGAGTAGCAGTTGATTTCCTTCTTCACACCACAAGACATCATGAATTCCACCCACTTGTCGAACACGGTATAGTCGAACCACCAAGTACCGTCGGCCTTCTTCATCCAAGTCACCATGCTTTCGAACGGGTCGTAGGTCTGTCCGTTCCAAGGCTTGTGCATGATGGATGCGGTAATCACCTTACCACCGGCATCGGCATAGCGCTTCATGATGGGGCGCATCAGGTCGAAATGTTCCTGACTGAAAGGCTCTACATTGTAATAGCGGGCCACGGCATACGGGTTCTGCCACAAGTCGAGGTGGAATGCCCAGTCCTTAGGTTCCGGCAGGATGCGGTCCTTCACGGTCACTACCAACGGGAGTTGTGCCAACACCTTTCCGTCTTCCTTCACGGTGACGGTGCCACGGTACATGCCCTTGATGATGTGTTCGCGAGGTATCTGTACGCTTACCCACACCGGCTGGGTAGTGTTCTTCTGAATGTCGAGCGCAGGAGTGATATGGTCGATGACATCGGCCACAAGGGTAGAGTCGTAATCGGCCTTATTGCGATAGCCACACGCACCCAAACCATCCTTGTTCAGCTCGTCGGTCATCACGTAGCGCACGAAGCCACGTTCGGTGTTCCACTTCGAGATTTTGTAGTTCTTGGCCACGATATCGCTCACCTCCACGCTCACGTTCTTCAAGTCGCGGTTGGTAGAGATGACGAATTGGGCAGCAACTTTCTCACCCATCCATCCGGTGAGATTCATACTTGTACCAGGCACAGCCTGCGCGGGCAATTCCTTGTTATAACGCACGTCGGTGCTGCCCCATGCGATGATAGGGTTGGTTACTCCCGCCCACTTGGAAACGTCTGTAGCCACCGGATTCGGAAGTTCCTGATAGATTTCCGAAACTTGCTGTGCTCGTATGCTTGTCAATGACAGGAGCATGGCACCCAATAAGATGATTTTTTTCATAGGAGTAGATTTATTAGTGAATCCCCCTTGTGAAGGGGGCCAGGGGGATGTTCCATAAGTTAAGCCAACAACCTTCGTACCCATGCGGATGTTACATCCCCCTACCCCCTTCTTAAGGGGGATTTATTTAAAACTTAATTTTAGAACTTTCTCAATTCGCAAGCGCAAGTTTCCAATACACCAAGACAATTTTCGATGTTGTTCGGACGAATCACGACATTCGCCTTGTCGCCATCGGCAAAGGCATACATGTACTCGATAAAGATTTCCTTCTCTGCCAACTTTTCGAGGATAGCCGAGAGCGAACCCGCTACATTCGGACACGAGATGCACACTACATCGGTAAGCATCACGGCAAAGTTTTCATTACGGAGGATTTCTACCGCTTTGTCCACTTCCGACACAATGAGACGGAGAATACCGAAATCGGTAGTTTCTGCCATACTGAACGCATGCATGTTGATGCCATGCTTACCCAAAATCTTGGTTACTTCATTGATTCTACCTGTCTTGTTTTCGAGGAAAACAGATAATTGCTTGATTGTCATAATCTATCAAAATTAAGAATGATGAATGATGAATGAAGAATGAAAGAAGCCAACAAATGAATTTTTCACTCTTCGTTCATCATTCTTCATTGTATTACACTAATTTTCTCTTGTCTATCACATGCTTGCCCTTACCCTGGCTACGCTCGATGCTGTTCGGCTCCATGAGCTTCACATCGGCACTGATGGAGAGAACGCTCTTCAACTTGTCGGCCAATGCCTTCTTCATGGCGAGCATACGTCCGAGGTCGTCGCTGAAGAAATCGCGACGTACTTCTACCTGAACCTGAAGTGTATCGAGGTTGTTCACACGGTCTACGATGAGCATATATTGCGGTTCGAATTCCGGCATAGTAAGGATGACGCTTTCTACCTGCGATGGGAATACGTTGATACCACGGATGATGAGCATATCGTCGCTTCGGCCTACAATGCGACCCATCTTCACGGCTGTACGTCCACACGGACATGGATCATTGTAGAGAGTACAAAGGTCCTTGGTACGGTAGCGGAGCAATGGCATACCTTCCTTGGTAAGGGTAGTGAACACGAGTTCTCCCTGTGTACCATAAGGCAATTGTTCGAGTGTATCCGGATTGATGATTTCTGGATAGAAGTGGTCTTCGCAGATGTGAGAACCATTCTGTTCCTGACATTCGTAAGACACACCCGGACCCATGATTTCACTCAAGCCATAGATGTTATAACCCTTCAAGCCAAGGCGTTCTTCGATTTCCTTACGCATGTTTTCTGTCCAAGGTTCAGCACCAAAGGCACCGATACGGAGACCGAGGTCATCCTTGCTCAAGCCCAACTTTTCGAGGGTTTCGGCCAAGTAGAGCGCATATGAAGGTGTACAAGCAATACCGCTCACCTTCAAGTCACGAATCAAACGGATGTGCTTTTCGGTGTTACCGGTAGAAGTAGGGATAACGGTTGCACCCAAGTTTTCTACACCATAGTGAGCACCGAGACCACCAGTGAACAAGCCATAGCCATAAGCTACCGAGAAAGTATCCTCGCGAGTCACACCGTATGCAGTGAGGCATCGAGCCATCACTTCCGACCATACAGCCAAGTCCTTTCGGGTATAACCCACAATGGTAGGATTACCGGTTGTACCCGAAGATGCGTGTACACGAACGATTTCCGATGCCGGAGCAGCTTGCAAGCCATACGGATAGTTATCGCGCAAGTCTTGCTTGGTAGTGAACGGAAGCTTCACAATATCATCGATGGTGCGGATATCCTCCGGAGAGAGGTCCATAGCCTGCATCTTATTACGATAGAAAGGTACATTGTGGTAAACATAATTCACCAACTTCTGGAGTCGCTTGCCTTGCAATGCACGCATTTCTTCGCGACTCATACATTCTTTATTGGGATTCCAAATCATAGTATGTTATTTTTTTTTATGAAGAACGATGAATGAAGAATGAAGAATTTCATTCATCGCCCTTGCCATTCTTAATTCTTCATTCTTAATTCTTCATTTCAATCGGATGATCCTCATTAAACGCCTTCATGCGTTCTTCCATCACTTCATAAAGTTCGTCTCTCATGCGTGAAGTGCAGGCACGTACCCCCTGTTGGTCGCTTCCGGTAGTAGAGAGGTTAATGCTACTCACCCCGTAGTAAAGCAATTCCTTGAGCAAGTCTCCTCCGCTCATATTACCATAACCGATGGTAAAGAAGAATCCATCGCCCACTTCTTGGGTTACATCCTTATCATAAACCACATGGAAGCCATTGTCGGTGAAAATCTTCTTCATCTTTTCAGCTCTGCGGGCATACTCACGGGTATCTTCCACAAAGTTGATCTTGCCTTCGGTAGAGAGGCGGAGCATCTCGGCATACGCATACTGGGTAGATGCGGTACAACCCGAAGTAATCATATAAAGGATAGAAGCGATAAGCGTCTGACCGAACACGCCTGCATCCTTGTAGCGCTCTGCCAACGCCGGATAGTGTCGTTCGAACAACTTGTCGCTGATGCAAATCAAAGCCATACGCTGACCGGCATAGCTGAATATCTTCGACGACGAGAGCATGAGGATATAGTTGTCGGTATACTTAGCCACAGTTGGCGGATATGGAGGCTCGAACGGATGACCCATATCGCAACGGAAGTCCATGCAGAAATATGCCAAGTCTTCCATGACGATGGCATCGTACTTCGTAGCGAGTTCGCCGATGATAGCCAATTCCTCTTCTTCCAAGCAAATCCATGCCGGATTGTTCGGGTTCGAGTAAACGATAGCTGCAATGTCACCTGCTTGCAACATGCTTTCGAGCTTCTCGCGAAGAGCCGCTCCTCTATATTGATAAATGTCAAATTCTACCCAATCGGCACCGATGATGCGGAGCTGGGATTTCTGGATAGGGAAACCTGGGTCGATAAAAAGCACCTTGTTCTTACCAGAAATGCGTTGTGTACAAGCGATGAACGAGCCATACGAACCTGCCACACTACCCACGGTAGGCACACACGAACGAGGAGAGATATCCACATTCAAGAATGCCTTCACGAAACGCGATGCCTCCTGCTTCAATTCAGGTACACCTGCTGCTGCCGGGTATTGTGAACCGACACCTCTATCGAGAGCTGCCTTCTCAGCCTCTACCCCTGCCTGATTCACAGGCAAGCCCGGTGAGCCTTGGTCCATGCGGATGAAAGGAATACCTGTTTCCTTTTCCAAATATTGGGCAACCAAGAGCACTTCACCGATGGTTGCTATAGAAAGGTCGGCCACCTTACATTCCTGTGCCGCCTTTTCTACGATTTCTTCACTGAATATTTTCATGGTTTTGTTTATTTGACACGGATTACACGGATTTCACGGAACCCGTCCTCTGGTTATATAGCTTTCGGCTTGTTTGGATAACACGGAAACACTTTGCAATGAAACCGTGTTAATCTGTGTAATCCGTGCCTAAAAAATCACTTTACAGCATTCAACCCCAAATCAAATGCCAACTGATTAGCCTCAACAATCTTCTCACCCTTCGATGCAAACACGCGTGCAATGCTTTCGCGCAATTGTTCCGGAGTGAGGATTTCGATATACTTGGCAGCCATGCCGAGCAATACCACATTGGCACTCTTCGGGAGGTTGTTTTCCTTCGCCACATCTTCAATCGGGAGAGCAGCTACCTGAGGCAAGGAGTTCAATTCCTGCATCAAGGCCTCTTCTTCCGGATAGTTCGGGATGTTCTTGAACGGATGAGAGGATGTAACCACCCAACCTTCCTGGTTCAAGTAAGGCAAGTAACGGAGGGCTTCCATCGGCTCCATGGAGATAATCAAGTCAGCAGCTCCCTGCTTGATCAAGTCCGAGTAGATGAGGTCGGTAGAGAGGCGAAGATTCGATTGCACATCTCCCCCACGCTGACTCATACCATGCACTTCGGCCTGCTTCAAGTTCAGGCCTGCATGTGTAGCAGCATCACCAATGATGGTGGCAATGGTGAGGATACCTTGTCCTCCCACACCAGCTAATATAATGTCTTTCTTCATTACTTCTTCTTGTTACGGAGTTTGCGTTGGAGAGTCTGCATACATTCACGACGAGGAATGATGACTGATACTCCCTTGTATTCGATTTCTTCACGGATGATGCGGGTAATTTCTTCCATGTTCTTTGGCAATGGAACTACCACACGCACATGTTCAGGAGCCACACCCAAACCAAGGCAGATAGCTTCGAACTTGTTGGTACCGGCCGAGTCCTGACCACCGGTCATAGCGGTAGTAAGGTTATCCGAAATCACCACAGTAATGTTCGCATTGTCATTGATGGCATCGAGCAAACCGGTCATACCAGAGTGAGTGAAAGTAGAGTCACCGATTACGGCAATGGCCGGGAATACACCTGCATCGGCCGCACCCTTCGCCATGGTAATCGATGCACCCATGTCCACACAACTATCAATCGCGCGGAACGGTGGCAATGCACCGAGGGTGTAACAACCGATATCACCGAAAATACGTGCTCCTTCGTACTCTGCGGCAACCTTATTGAGAGCATCGTATACATCACGGTGTCCGCATCCCTGGCAAAGTGCCGGTGGACGAGGCATAAGATTCTGAGCCTTTGCATAAGGTTGTTCGATGTTCACACCGAGAGCTGCGCCTACATTGTCCGGAGTGAGTTCGCCCATGCGAGGCAAGTCACCGGTCAATCGGCCCTTCAAGGCATAATCCGCACCGAGGAGAGACTTCACCTGCTCTTCCACGAGTGGTTGGCCATCTTCGGCAATCAACAACGATTCGCATTGTTCAGCCATCGCCTTGATAGCAGCTTCAGGAATCGGATACTGGGAAATCTTCAAAACTGGGATGCCCAATTCTTGCGGATTGTTTTCCATCACATAGTTGTAAGCGATGCCGCAAGCGATGACACCGAGTTTTGATTTCTGATTATTGATTGCTGATTGATTATAAGGAGATGCTTCCGATGAAGCCAAGAGGTCCGGTTGCTTAGCTACCAAGCCAGCATACTGGCGACGTGCATTCGCCGGGAGCAATACCCAGTGTGTACGGTCGGTTTCCGGATTCAAGCCATTCTGAGGCAAAGCTTCCTTCACTTCCACACCAGCACGCGAGTGAGCCAAACGAGTCACCACACGCATCAATACCGGAAGCTTCATGCTTTCTGACAAGGCATAAGCATACTCCATCATGTCGTAAGCTTCTTGTTGAGTAGACGGTTCAAGAATCGGGAGCAACGAGAACTTGCCATAGAAACGCGAGTCTTGCTCGTTTTGTGATGAGTGCATCGAAGGATCATCAGCAGCAAGCACCACCAAACCTCCGTTCACACCCGTAATGGCTGAGTTGACAAATGCATCGGCAGCTACGTTCATACCTACGTGCTTCATGCACACCAAGGCACGCTTGCCGGCGTAAGCCATACCGAGTGCCGCCTCCATAGCGGTCTTTTCATTGGTACACCAACGGCTACGCACTTCGGGTGCATGGCCTTGGATAAATTCGGTAATTTCTGTTGAGGGCGTACCGGGATAGGCATACACACCGCTGATACCGGCATGGATGGCTCCCAAAGCAATGGCTTCGTCGCCCAAAAGTAATATTCTCTCTTTCATATATTTTTAATTAAGAATGATGAATGAAGAATGAAGAATTTCATCCGAACGGCAACTCTTCATCCTTCATCTTAATTATTCATTATATCTTATCCGCATCGTTCAACACAGGGAACTTCTCGCGGAATGCTTGCAATTTTTCCATATCGACCTCGGCCGATGTTTCACATTCTTCACCCATGGTACAAGCAGCGATGGTCTTGCCATACGGGTCGATGATGACACTGCCTCCGCAATACTCGCAAGCAGGGTCGGTACCCACACGGTTCACGCCTGCCACATAGCATTGGTTTTCGATGGCACGGGCCACGAGCAAAGCACTCCAAGCAGATACTCTTGGTGTTGGCCAACTTGCCACATAGAGAATCATATCGTAATCGCCACGATTGCGTGCCCATACCGGGAAACGGAGATCGTAACAGATTTCGAGGAGAATGCGGACACCCTTCCACTCTACCACTACACGTTCATTGCCTGCGGTAAAACGCTGATGCTCGCCTCCGTATGTAAAGAGATGCTTCTTGTCGTACTGAGCTACACTTCCATCGGGCTTTACGAAATAGAATCGGTTGTAATATTTGCCATCCTTAGTTACAGCAATACTTCCGGCAATGGCCGCACCAGTCGATGCCGACTTGTTTTTCATCCATTGAAGGGTATCACTATCGGTACTCTCAGCTATACCTTCGGGATTTGTACAGAAACCAGTTGAAAACATTTCCGGCAACACATAGAGGTCGCTTCCCGGATTCCGGTCGATGGCCTCATCGGCTCGTTGCACATTCAGGACGGGATTCGCCCATTCGATATTTCGTTGAAGAATTGTAATTTTCATAGTCTTTTTTACCTTTATTAAGTGCGCAAAGATAGTAATTATCTACAAAATCAAACAAAATATCCTTTTTTTTCTTTTACTTTGCAAAAAATAACATCTAATCTATGGAAAAAGCAAAAGTATATTTCACGGATTTCCGAACAATTGCCAATGGCGACGGACTTCCTACCAAGTTGAAAAAACTGATCAAGAAAGCCGGTATTGCAGACCTCGACCTCGATGGAAAGTTTGTAGCCATCAAAATGCATTTCGGCGAGTTGGGCAACATCTCTTACCTTCGTCCCAATTATGCCCGTGCGGTGGTAGAAGTAGTCAAAGAATTGGGCGGAAAGCCATTCTTGACCGATTGCAACACCCTCTATCCGGGTAGCCGTAAGAATGCCCTCGAGCACTTGTATTGCGCTTGGGAAAACGGATTCACTCCCCTCACCGTGGGATGCCCTATCCTGATTGGCGATGGATTGAAAGGTACAGACGAGGTAGAAGTACCAGTAATCAATGGTGAGTATGTGAAGAAAGCCAAGATAGGCCGTGCAGTGATGGATGCCGATGTGTTCATCAGCCTCAACCACTTCAAGGGGCATGAAATGACAGGCTTCGGTGGTGCCATCAAGAACATCGGTATGGGATGCGGTTCGCGTGCCGGCAAGTGCGACCAGCACATCAGCGGAAAAATCAAGATCAGCCAATCGAAGTGCCGAGGTTGCAAGCGATGCCTCTTCCAGTGCGCCAACAATGGCTTGATATATGATAAGGAAACCATGAAAATGAAAGTGAACGCTGAGAATTGTTTGGGATGCGGACGATGCATTGCTGCTTGTAACTTCGATGCCATCTACTCGGCCGACTACCATGCACCACAATTGTTAAACTACAAAATGGCTGAATATGCCAAAGCGGTAGTTGATGGTCGTCCTCACTTCCACATCTCATTAGTATTGGACATCTCGCCTAACTGCGATTGCCATCCGGAAAACGATGCGCCTATCCTTCCGAACATCGGCATGTTTGTATCGAAAGACCCGCTCGCCCTCGACCAGGCTTGTGTGGATGCTTGCCTCGCTGCTACCCCAATGCCGGGAAGCCAGCTCTACGACCACATGCATAGTCCGGACTTCTACGACCATCACGACCACTTCAAGAACTCCACTCCGGAGAGCGAATGGAAATCGTGTCTGGAACACGCTGAGAAGATTGGCCTCGGAACCCGCGAGTATGAATTGATAAAGTAACCGAAACTTTATACACCATTTTAAACAAGCGGTATATGCATAAATTGATTTATCCATGAATATACCGCTTGCTTTCCACTTTACGCTTACTATAAATAAACATCCTTATAAAAAGGAACTTTTTCCTATTAGATTCAAACAAGCAAAAATTAACACAAAATTCACAAGAGCCATAATTATCCTTTCAGCACCCAATTGCAATCTCCGTGATAAATCATCTGCTTGGTCATGCCACCATCGATGCAGATATTTTCGCCGGTAATGAAGCCCGCCTTGTCCGAGCAAAGGAAGAGAACCATGTTCGCTATGTCCATGGGATTACCCACACGCCCAGCCGGTTGCTGAAGGGCATCGGGACCCTCGTAAACCGTGTAGCTGGTGTCTATCCAACCGGGCGAAATGGAGTTCACTCTTGCCCGTCCGGCGAGGCTCACGGCAAGGGCATGCGTCAAGGCTGCAATGCCACCTTTAGCCGCTGTGTAGCTCTCGGTTTGCGGTTGGCTCATCCGGTCGCGCGACGACGAAATGTTCACCACAGAGGCTCCTATGGCCAAATAAGGCATCAGGAGCTTCACCAGATAGAAAGGTGCGGTAACGCCCACACTCAGAGCATATTGGAACTCCTCGTAAGAGCACTCGTCTATCCCCTTCATCAGAGGCAAGGCATTATTGATGATGCAATCCACCTTGTCATGTTTCGCAAGCACATCGGCCACAAACGCCTCGAGCACTTCCTGCTTGGAAATGTCGCCCACGAAATGATCTCCCTCCTGCTTGTCTATCACATACACATGAGTACCTTGGGCACGGAACTGGTCGGCTATGCATTTGCCTATACCATTGGCTCCACCGGTCACGATAACCACCTTATCCTTGAATGTCTGCTGCATATTGTTTTCCTTTCTTTACATTGATTTATCCCTTGCGATACTGCTTGGTGACCATGGCATATCCACATCTTTTGCAAAGCGGTTCGGTGGCCACATGTCTTGTAAAACCATCGTACAGGGCCTTGGCACGCGGAGAAGCGAGAATCTCGTCGAGCGGTTGATGGAAGAGATTACCCAAAGGGATATCGCCGTTATGATCCAAACAACAAGGCACTACGCTCCCATCGACCAACACGCCTATCTGATTGCGAAGGGCATAGCAGAACACATCCGTAGCCTGGTATTCCGAATGGTCGGCATCCGGCCACTCGAACATGCTATCGTATTCGATGTAGAGATTCTTGGCCAACGTCCATCCGGTACGGTTCCGTTCCCACGGACGGGGCTGGTATTGGGCTATCAAGTCGAGAATATGGTCGTTAGCGGTATCATATCCCCCTTGATTCCACAGGCGAAGAACGATGAGCACTCCCTTCGATGCCGCTTCCTGGGCAAAAGTCATCACCTCGCGGATGTATTGTTCGGGATTTTCCTTGCCATTGCCTTCGTGCGAATGAAGCGAAATCTGAATCTTGTGCGGACGGGCATCTATCACGCCACTTGCCTTCGGAAGCAGGGTGCCATTCGTAGTCAGGACCGGAACGAAGCCTTTCTGACGGGCCATCTGGATAAAATCCGGAAGCAACGGATGCAAAAACGGCTCTCCCATGAGATGAAAATACAGGAACTTGATGTTTCCTTGAAGCTTGTTGGTGAGAAAATCGAACTCGTCGAGGGTAAGACGATGCTTGGCTCTGTCCGTCTTGGGGCAGAACTTGCAACTGAGATTGCAGATATTGGTTATTTCAAGATAGCATCGGGTAATCATAGCTGTGAATTAAAGATAAAAAAAAGAGAGCTACGTTTGTAACTCTCTCATTTTCTGCGTGATTCGCTTGGGGCTCGAACCCAAGACCCCAACATTAAAAGTGTTGTGCTCTACCTGCTGAGCTAGCGAATCAAACCTTAGGTGCCTTTCTTTCGAAAGAGCTTTTTAATAAAAGCCTTGAATCTCTCCAAGGCTTCTGCGGTATGGACGGGACTCGAACCCGCGACCCCCTGCGTGACAGGCAGGTATTCTAACCAACTGAACTACCACACCATTGTTTGATTGCTTTCGTTCTCGATTGCGAGTGCAAAGGTACGACTATTTTTTGAATCTGCAAGCGTTTTGGAGAAAAAATTTCAAAAAAGTTATTCCACCGCTCCCGAATCTTTACATAAGATACCACAAAAATACGCCAAAACCATTCTACTTTGTTACAAAGTGCATCTTTTTTCGAAACTTCTTGCAAGAAAATGTGCTTCATCTGCAATATTTCGTTATTTTTGCGCACTCAAAGAAAAAACTGATGAATATAGCTATCGTAAAATATAATGCGGGCAATATCTACTCGGTGGATTATGCCTTGAAGCGATTGGGAGTGGAAGCCATCATCACTTCGGACAAGGAAATGCTGATGAAAGCCGACAAGGTTATCTTCCCCGGTGTGGGCGAAGCCGAGACAACCATGAACTTCCTTCGCGAACAGAAGTTGGACGCTTTAATAAAGGATTTGAAGCAACCGGTATTGGGTATCTGCTTGGGCATGCAACTCATGTGCCGTCACTCGGAAGAGGGAAACGCAGATTGCTTGGGCATCTTCGACATTGATGTGAAGAAGTTCCAGCCTACCCGTCACGAAGACAAGGTGCCACACATGGGATGGAATACGATAACCGATACGAACAGCGCCCTGTTCAAGGGTTTCGACAAGGAGGAATTCGTATACTTCGTACATAGCTTCTATGTGCCGAAGAACGAGTTTACCGCCGCAACCACGGACTACATCCTCCCCTACAGTTCGGCCCTGCACAAGGACAACTTCTATGCCACCCAGTTCCATCCGGAAAAGAGCGGTGTGGTGGGCGAACGCATTTTACGAAACTTCATCGAGCTATAATATATAATATAAAGGAGAAGAAAGATGATTGAACTGATTCCAGCCATCGACATCATCGACGGAAAGTGCGTACGATTGTCGCAAGGCGATTATGATACAAAGAAGGTCTACAACGAAAACCCGTTGGAAGTGGCCAAGGAATTCGAGGCAAACGGCATCCGTCGCTTGCATGTGGTCGATTTGGATGGAGCCAAGTCAAGCCACGTGGTGAACTACAAGGTGCTCGATGCCATAGCCGGACACACTTCGCTCGTCATCGACTTCGGTGGAGGCATCAAGACCGACGAAGACCTGGTGATAGCCTTCGAGAACGGGGCGCAGATGGTAACCCTCGGAAGCGTGGCCGTAAAGAAACCGGAGCTTTTCAAGAAATGGCTGAACGAGTACGGAGCAGAAAAAATCATCTTGGGAGCCGATGTGAAGGACAACCGCATCTCCGTGAGCGGATGGAAGGAAGAAAGCCAGCAGGAACTGATGCCTTTCCTCGCCGACTATACGCAAGAGGGAGTGAACAAGGTGCTCTGTACGGACATCAGTCGCGACGGCATGTTGCAAGGCCCGTCCATCGAGCTCTACCGACAAGTGATGCAACGATTCCCGCAGATGCACCTCATAGCCAGCGGAGGCGTAAGTGGTTTGGATGATATCATCCGACTCGAGGAAGCGGGCATACCGGCCGTAGTATTCGGCAAAGCCTTGTACGAAGGACGCATCGCGATGAAGGACCTGAAACGATTTATGTAAAGAATTATGTTAGCAAAAAGAATCATACCTTGCCTCGACATCAAGGACGGGCAAACCGTAAAAGGAACCAACTTCGTGAACCTGCGCCAAGCGGGCGACCCAGTGGAACTCGGTCGTACGTATAGCGAGCAGGGAGCCGACGAACTGGTTTTCCTCGACATCACCGCCAGCCACGAAGGTCGGAAGACATTCACCGACTTGGTGAAGCGCGTAGCAGCTAATATCAGCATCCCCTTCACCGTAGGAGGAGGCATCCACGAACTGAAGGATGTGGACCGATTGCTGAGTGCCGGTGCCGATAAGGTATCCATCAACTCGGCAGCCATCAAGAACCCTCAGCTCATCGACGAGATAGCCAAGCACTTCGGTGCACAAGTATGCGTGGTGGCCATCGATGCCAAGCAGACTCCACAAGGTTGGAAATGCTACCTGAATGGCGGACGAGTGGAGACGGACAAGTACCTCTTCAACTGGGCAAAGGAAGCCAACGAACGCGGTGCGGGCGAAATCCTCTTCACCAGCATGGATCACGATGGCGTGAAGACAGGCTATGCCAACAATGCCCTCGCTACCCTATCGGATAGCCTCAGCATCCCGGTCATAGCTTCGGGCGGAGCCGGTGCCATGGAGCACTTCCGCGACACCTTCATCGAGGGTAAGGCCGATGCAGCCTTGGCCGCAAGCGTGTTCCACTTCGGAGAAATCAAGATACCCGAACTGAAGCTGTATCTTAGCGAACAAGGCATCAACGTGCGTCGCTAACGCCTTTTATAAAAACGTATGGGCGTTTCAGACAAAACGCTTAGACATTTGATTGAAAACGATTAGACATTTTACATACAATGAATTTAGACTTTGAAAAGATGGGCGGATTGATTCCTGCCATCATCCAAGACAACTATACACAAAAGGTATTGATGTTGGGCTTCATGAACGAGGAAGCTTATCAGAAAACCGTGGAAACCGGAAAGGTGACTTTCTTCAGCCGTACCAAGAACAGACTTTGGACCAAGGGCGAAGAGAGCGGAAACTTCCTCAACGTGGTGGACATCAAGGCCGATTGTGACAACGATACATTGCTCATCCAGGCAGAGCCGGTAGGACCTGTGTGCCACACCGGTGCAGACACTTGCTGGGGCGACAAGAACTCGCAAGACATCATGTTCCTCAAGGTGCTTCAAGACTTCATCGACAAGCGCCATCAGGAAATGCCGGAAGGCTCGTACACCACCAGCCTCTTCCAGAGCGGTGTGAACAAGATGGCCCAAAAGGTGGGCGAAGAAGCCGTGGAAGCCGTAATCGAGGCATGCAACGGAACGGACGACCGACTCATTTACGAAAGTGCCGACCTCATTTATCACCTCATCGTGCTCCTCACCTCGAAGGGTTACCGCATTGAAGACCTGGCAAGAGAATTGAAGGAACGCCACAGTTCAACTTGGAAAAGACATTAATACAGACTTTATGAGCGAACCGATTATCCGATACCAGAACGTCAGCATCTGCCAACAAGGTTTGGAGATTTTGAACGACATCAACTTCGAGCTTCACAAAGGCGAGTTCGTCTACCTCATTGGTAAGGTAGGCTCGGGCAAGACATCGTTCTTGAAAACTATTTACGGAGAGCTGGAGATACACTCGGGCGAGGCCGAAGTAATGGGATACAACCTCTGCACCATCAAGCAGAAGAACATCCCCGAATTGCGCCGACGCTTGGGCATCGTTTTCCAGGACTTCCAGTTGCTGACCGACCGTACCATACACGCCAACTTGGAGTTCGTGCTCCGTGCCACCGGATGGAAGAACAAGCTCGACATCCACACCCGCATCGAGGAAGTGCTGGAGCAGGTAGGCATGAACGGAAAGGGTTACAAGATGCCGAACGAACTTTCGGGAGGCGAGCAACAACGCATCGTGATAGCCCGTGCCATCCTAAACAAGCCCGAACTGATCTTGGCCGACGAGCCAACGGGCAATCTGGATGTGGAAACCGGACGTCGCATCGTAGAGCTATTGAAAGAAATCAGCGCACAAGGCTCGGCCGTGCTGATGATTACCCACAACCTAAACACATTGGCCGAATATCCGGGCAAAGTATATCGGTTCGATAATCATCACATAGAAGAAGCTACGGCACAATTTGAAAACTTTTCGAAACAGAATGCCGAATAAATGCAAGTTTCTTTTTATATTTGCGAACTAAAAATTAAGAAAAAGAACAATTAAAATATCAAGAGAGAATATGAAAGTTTTAAAGTTTGGTGGAACTTCAGTTGGCTCACCAGAGCGCATGAAGGGAGTAGCCCAATTGATTAACGACGGGGAAAAGAAGATTGTAGTATTATCGGCTATGTCCGGTACAACCAACTCATTGGTAGAAATCTCGGATTACTTGCACAAGAACAATCCGGAAGGTGCCAACGAAGTCATCAACAAGTTGGAAAGAAAGTACAAACAGCACGTAGAAGAACTTTATTCTACTGAAGAGTACAAGCAGAAGACTTGGGCTATCATCAAAGATATTTTCAACGGTATCCGTACATTCACAAAGGATATCTTCACTTTGTTCGAAGAAAAGGTAATCTTGGCTCAGGGCGAATTGATGTCGACCAACATGGTTACCAACTACTTGAAGGAACAGGGTGTAAACGTGGTATTGCTCCCGGCACTCGAATTCATGCGTACCGACAAGAATGGCGAGCCGGACACTAAATACATCAAGACCAAGATTGCAGCACAACTTGAAAAGCATGCGGATGCTGACCTCTACATCACTCAAGGTTACATCTGCCGCAACGAATGTGGCGAGGTAGACAACTTGCAACGTGGTGGTAGCGATTATAGTGCATCGCTCATCGGTGCAGCCGTAAACGCATCCGAAATCCAAATCTGGACAGACATCGACGGTATTCATAACAACGACCCTCGCATCGTGGACAAGACCGCTCCGGTTCGTCAGCTCCACTTCGAAGAAGCAGCCGAGTTGGCTTACTTCGGTGCGAAGATCCTTCACCCTACATGTATCCAGCCGGCCAAGTTTGCCAACATCCCGGTACGCTTGCTCAACACCATGGAGCCAACCGCACCTGGTACCTTGATTTCGAACGACACCGAATTGGGCAAGATCAAGGCAGTAGCAGCTAAGGACAACATTACCGCAATCCAGATCAAGTCTGGCCGAATGTTGTTGGCCTACGGTTTCTTGCGTAAGGTATTCGAAATCTTCGAAAGCTATCAGACATCTATCGACATGATCTGTACATCTGAGGTCGGTGTATCTGTATCTATCGACGATACCAAGCACTTGAACGAAATCGTGAACGACTTGAAGAAATACGGTATTGTGAACGTTGACCACGACATGTGTATCATCTGCGTGGTGGGCGACTTGCGTTGGGAAAACGTAGGCTTTGAAGCGAAGGCTCTCGATGCGATGCGCGAAATCCCTGTACGTATGATTTCATTCGGCGGTAGCGATTACAACATCTCATTCCTCGTAAGCAAGGAAGACAAGAAGCGTGCATTGCAATCGTTGAGCGACCATTTGTTCAATAACTAATTGAGGATATGATTAAAGGAACATTCCCCATAGAAAAATTCAGAGAACTCGAAACACCTTTCTATTATTACGATACAAAGGTGCTTCGGGATACTCTCGAAACCATCAAGAAGGAAGCCGGCAAGTACGAGAACTACCACGTGCACTATGCCGTAAAGGCCAATGCCAACCCGAAGGTACTCGGCATCATCCGTGAAAGCGGACTCGGTGCAGATTGCGTAAGCGGGGGCGAAGTACGTGCAGCTGTTGAGGCAGGTTTCCCGAACGACAAGATTGTATACGCCGGTGTAGGCAAGACCGACAAGGAAATCAACTATAGCCTTGACCATGACATCTTCTGCTTCAACGTGGAATCGGTGCCAGAACTGGAAGTCATCAACGAATTGGCAGAAGCCAAGGGCAAGGTAGCCAAGGTGGCTTTCCGTATCAATCCGAATGTAGGTGCTCATACCCATGCCAATATCACCACCGGCTTGGCTGAAAACAAGTTCGGCATCAGCATGGAAGACATGGACACCGTGATTGAAATGGCCCAGCAGATGAACAACGTGAAGTTCATCGGTTTGCATTTCCACATCGGTTCGCAAATCTTGGAGATGGACGACTTTGTTGCACTCTGCAATCGTGTGAACGAGCTTCAGGAAAAGTTGGCTAAGCACCATATCATCTGCGAACACATCAATGTGGGTGGCGGATTGGGCATCGACTACGGTCACCCGAACCACTTGCCTATTCCTAACTTTGCCGATTACTTTGCTACTTACCACAAGTTCCTTCACCTGCAACCGGGCCAACAACTTCACTTCGAATTGGGTCGTGCCGTGGTAGGCCAATGCGGTAGCTTGATCAGCAAGGTGACTTATGTGAAGCAAGGCACGAACAAGCAGTTTGCCATCCTCGATGCAGGTATGACCGACTTGATCCGTCCGGCTCTTTATCAAGCATACCATCGCATTGAAAACATCACTTCAGACGAGGCAGAAGAAACCTACGATGTGGTAGGCCCTATCTGCGAATCGAGCGATGTATTCCAGAAGGCGGTAGACTTGAACAAGGCTCATCGTGGCGACTTGTTTGCCCTCCGTTCGGCCGGTGCTTATGGCGAAATCATGGCATCGAGATACAATTGCCGAGAATTGCCGAAGGGGTATACCTCTGACGAATTAGTATAAAGGATTATGGATTTGACATTACTCAATACATACTTGCCGGCCTCTGCCGGCATCCTTTTTTTTATACAATCCTGCTACCACTTGGGATTGTACCGAAACCTCTATGTGCATAGCCAAAAAGAGAAGCCGGAAACGGATACTCCTCCCCTTTCGGTAATCCTTGTAGCCAAGGAAGCCGGTTCAGAGCTATATAAGAATCTACCGGCCATTCTGGAACAGGACTATCCCAATTTCGAGGTCATCGTTATCTACGAAAAATCGGCCGACGACAATTGCGAGGATGTACTGAAGCTCCTCCAAGAGAAATACCCCAACCTGCACCGTAGCTTTATCCCCGACTCTGCCCGATACATCAGTCGAAAGAAGCTAGGCATCACCATGGGCATCAAGGCGAGCCACCACGAATGGTTGGTCTTCACCGAGCCGAATTGCGCCCCTACGAGCAACCAATGGCTTCGCAAGATGGCACGAAACTTTACATCGGATACCGACATCGTATTGGGATATAGCAACTACGAAAAGGCCAAAGGCTGGTTCAACCGGAAGATTTCCTTCGACACGCTCCTGAACTCCATGCGATACTTGGGCATGGCCATCGGCGGACATCCTTACATGGGATGCGGACGAAACATGGCTTATCGAAAGGAATTGTTCTACCAGCAGAAGGGATTTGCCTCGCACTTGAACCTCCAACGTGGAGAGGATGACATCTTTATAAACCAAGTGGCCAACGGAAAGAACACCCGAGTAGAAACGAGTGCCGAAAGCGTGATGCGAATCAGTGCACCTCTGTACAAGAAGAGCTGGCGCGAAGAGAAGCTGAGCTATACGGCTACCAGCCGATATTACAAGGGCTTTGCACGCTACCTCATGGGACTTGAGACTTGCACCCGCTTGCTTTTCCTGACGATGGTAATGGCTTGCCTTGCATCAGGCATCTTTACTCAAGACTGGATAATGGCGGGTATCTCCATCCTCTTGTGGCTCCTCCGATATGTGATGCAAATCATCGTGTTCCACAAGACATCCACGACCTTGGGAGGAAGAAAATTCTACACCACCTTGCTCTTGTTCGACTGGATGCAACCTCTTTGGAACTTCCGCTTCAAGATGCAACAGAAGCTACGGAGAAAAGACGAATTTATGCGAAAATAAAAAGACTACGATACTATGAAAACACTTTCTAAAATCATTATAGCAGGGAGCATGGCCTTCATGCCATTGGGTCTCTATGCCCAACAAGCACACCGATGGTCGCTCGAAAACGAGGGACACATCAGTTGGAATCCTACTCAAACGGACAATCACCACGACCACATCGAAATGAGCGGAAAGAGCGTATCCGTGGTGCTCCGCTATGGAGTGGAAAACGGTAAGTTCGTATTGAACAAGAGCATGGTTTGGCCTTTGCTCCGTACCATTCCGAACAATACCCACGCCAGCCTCATGCGCCGATATGGATGGGATGTGCTCGACATGGTAAGCATCAACGGACGTGCCCTGACCGCAGAACAAGTGGAAAGCATCCAACTGAAAGGCATGCTGAGAGTGACAAGCAACTACGACGAAGGCCGACGTGGACAATGGAAAATCATCCGCGAATACTTCCCGTCTACCGAGCAACCGGCTTTGGTGGAAAGCTATCAGATTATCAATACCGGCACGAAGGAATTGGCCATCGAATTGCCACAAGTCAATCAAAAAAGCTTTACTGACCCTCAAAAGGGTGTAACAGGTTCGTTCTGTATCGAGACAAGTACCGACAAGTGGGGACACTTCAACTTGCAACCGGGCGAAACCTTGACCTTCGGTGCTACCCTCTTGGCTTACAAGGAAGGCGAAAAGGCCCCTCAAATCGATGTCCAAAAGGAGAAGAACCAACGCGAAGCCTTGGTGAATGAACTCATGGGCAAGTTGGTTTTGGAAACTCCCGACCCTATCATCGACCGTATGTTTGCCTTCTCGAAAATCCGTGGTTGCGAGAGCATCTACGAGACCAAGGGCGGACCAATGCATGGCCCTGGTGGAGAGTCGTACTATGCAGCTATCTGGGCAAACGACCAGGCCGAATACATCAACCCGTTCTTCCCGTTCGTGGGATATGAATATGGCAATGCCTCGGCACTGAACTCTTACCTTCACTTCGCCCGTTTCATGAACGACGAGTGGAAGCCTATCCCAAGTTCCATCATTGCCGAAGGTATCGACATCTGGAACGGAGCAGGCGATAGAGGAGATGGTGCCATGATAGCCTATGGAGCAACCCGCTATGCCTTGGCCAGAGGCAACAAGCAAGAGGCAGAAACCTTGTGGCCACTCATCGAATGGTGCTTGGAATATTGCCGTAGACAACTGAATGAACAAGGTGTGGTAGCCTCGGATAGCGACGAATTGGAAGGCCGTTTCCCATCGGGCGATGCCAACCTCTGCACTTCGTCCTTGTATTACGATGCCTTGCTTTCCGCATCTTACTTGTGTAAGGAATTAGGAAAGAGCGGAGCATCCAATTACTTGAAGCAAGCCTCTACGCTACGCAAGAATATGGAAAGTTATTTCGGGGCAAAGGTAGAAGGATTCGAT
>JAFYWH010000129.1 GCA_017558175.1 Bacteroidaceae bacterium | reverse complement strand
TGCACGTGGCTCGCGGGTAAGCTGAAGATCTACTTGTTCCAAGTGGTTGAGGTACAAGTGTGTATCGCCCAGTGTATGGATGAACTCGCCTGGCTTCAAACCGGTAACCTGTGCTACCATGAGCAACAACAAGGCATACGATGCAATGTTGAACGGTACTCCCAAGAAAGTATCGGCACTGCGTTGGTACATCTGCAAGCTCAGTTTTCCATCGGCCACATAGAATTGGAAGAACATGTGGCAAGGAGGGAGGTTCATATTGTCAATATCTGCCACGTTCCAAGCATTTACAATGATGCGTCGTGAGTTCGGGTTGTTCTTGATTTGCTCAATGGCTTCGCTGATCTGGTCGATGTGACCACCTTTATAATCCGGCCAAGAACGCCATTGGTAGCCATACACATGTCCCAAGTCGCCATTCTCATCGGCCCACTCGTTCCAGATACGAACGCCGTTTTCTTGCAGATACTTCACATTGGTATCGCCCTTGAGGAACCACAACAATTCGTGGATAATGGACTTGAGGTGCAGTTTCTTGGTAGTGAGAAGCGGAAATCCGTCTTCCATATTGAAACGCATCTGATGGCCAAAGACACTGATGGTACCAGTACCGGTACGGTCTCCCTTTTGTACGCCTTCCGTCTTGATGCGTTGCAACAAATCGAGATATTGTTTCATATTTTCAGTTTTTTATGTTTATAAATAATCCCCCTTGTGAAGGGGGTTGGGGGATGTTCCACTAGAAGTGGTAAACATTATACTTGTTCATTATGGATGTCAAAGCCAATAGAACATCCCCCTGCCCCCTTCACAAGGGGGATAATTACTTGCGAAACTTAAACAGGGGGATGTCCCGTTAGTTTGGGTTCCTTGTGTGATTTATAGTGCGAAGATACTTCTTTTTTCAATAATTCGTTGTACTTTTGTTACGTAAATGAAAAAATAACTCCATGAACTTACCTCAAGCATTCATCGAAAGAACCCGCCAATTGTTAGGCGAAACAACATACGCCTCGTTCGAAGAGGCCTTAGGCATTGAAACACCTGTCAGCATCCGTCCCAATCGTACGAAAACCGATAAGCCGGTGGTGGGTGAAGCGGTTCCTTGGGCATCGTCGGTAGGATTTTACCTTGAAAGCCGTCCTACCTTTACCTTCGATCCGCTTTTTCATGCGGGATGCTACTATGTGCAAGAGGCTTCGTCCATGTTCGTGGAGCGAGTGCTTCGTGAGTATGTGCACGAATCGGTGGTGATGCTCGACCTCTGTGCGGCTCCCGGTGGTAAGTCCACGTTGTGCCGAAGCGTATTGCCGGAAGGTAGTTTGCTGGTGGCCAACGAGGTTATGCGTAACCGTTCGCAAATTTTGGCGGAGAACCTCATCAAGTGGGGACATCCGGAAGTGGTGGTGACCAATAACGATCCTGCCGACTTTACCGATTTGACTCATTTGTTTGATGTGATTCTCACCGATGTGCCTTGTTCGGGCGAAGGGATGTTCCGCAAGGATCCTGTAGCGGTGGACGAATGGAGTGTGGAGAATGTGGACATTTGTTGGAAACGCCAGCGCCGCATCCTGACAGACATCTGGCCATCCTTGAAGCCGGGTGGTTTTTTAATATATAGTACCTGTACATTTAATAGCGAAGAAGACGAGGACAATGTGGCGTGGATAGCTAAAGAACTTGGAGCAGATATATTGCAAGTTCCGGTAGAAGAGGCATGGGGAATTACTGGTAACCTCACGGGTGGTGACTTCCCTGTATATCGTTTCTTGCCACACAAAACCAAGGGCGAAGGATTCTTTTTGGCGGTTTTACGAAAACATGCCGATGTTTTGGAGGAAACACCTAAACGTTTTAAGCCTTTTAAGTGTTCTGATAAAAAAAAGAAGGGCAAGGATGCCAAGCAACCGTTGCAGGTGCCTCGCGAAGCCAAGACTTGGTTGGGCGAAGCCGATGCATACCAGTTGACGGTAAAAGATACCTCCATCGTAGCCTTCCCGAAGGCACACGAAGAAGCGTATGCCATGCTTCAGCAGCAGTTGAAGGTGATTCATGCCGGTATCACCTTGGGCGAGATGAAGGGCAAGGACTTGATCCCTCACCATTCGCTGGCCATGAGTACGGCTCTTGCCGATGAGGTATTCCCAAAGGCTGAGCTTACTTACGAACAGGCCATCGCCTATTTAAGAAAGGAAGGCCTGATCCTGGATGCCGATGTGCCTCGTGGCTATGTGTTGGTTACTTATCAACAGGTTCCTTTGGGATTTGTGAAGAACATAGGCAACCGTGCCAACAACCTCTATCCGCAAGAATGGCGCATCCGTAGCGGATATTTGCCGGAAGAGGTAGTTTGTGTGTTCTGAAAGTAATAAAATAGATGTCAATAGTTGCTAGATAGAAGGTTTCTGCCTATCTTTGTGCAATAAATAATTGAAAATGAAGAATATTCTATTGCTCCTATTCCTGTTCTCGATGTTCTTGCTGGGTGCAAAGAGCTCGAACGATACTCTTCCCGAGGAAGGGGTGGGAGTGGAGTCTGTTCTTCAAGCGGATATACCTGTAGATCAGATACTTCCGGTGGTAACCGAATGGCCCCATGAAAGTGAAGCTTGTGTAGATGCAGAGTCTTTGGCCCGTCAGTTCCGTATATGTGATCGCAGTCAACGGATAGTTCCGGTAAAATACTTGTCTTTAGGGAAAAATTCGGCTTATCAGTCTGCAAGGAAATGTCTTGAACGATTATTCCATTCTATCAATCAAACCTATACTTCATTGCCTTTCCAAAGCTGGTCAGTCTCTTCCGACCATTATATCTTTGGCATGAGGCGTATTCTTATTTAGTAGTGTTCTTTTATTAGCTCTATTTGTTGGCCGTTCCATTGTGGTGTGACGGCTCTATGCTTATATCTCTATTGTTCATTAAAAGAATTTACTATATTTATGAAAGAAACAACTTGTGTGGAGGATACTATATTCTCTGCTTCTCACCCGCATTTATACAAAAAACTTAGTTCTCGCCAAGTATTCTTGGCTTTTATCGTTGCCCTATGTGGTTTCGTGATGATTTCCTTTTCATGGTTGTTGGGAGAATCTAACGATACACTTAGTATGGTTTCATTGACTGTAGGAATCATCATGGCTCTTGTTGCTATCTATCATTTCTTTACCAAAAGACATGAGACTATTTATGGTCCAACAGGTAGTGTAGTTCGTGCAGGTTCCTTGTACATGGATTCTGCGGAATTGCAACATCTTCAGCAGATGATTAAGAAGAACGATTTCACGACCTCTTCCCGATTGGTTTTCAAGGAAGGTGGTAACGGCCGTCTGGATTATCTCGTGTCGAAGGACGGAAAGTTCGTAGCGATGCAGCTTTTCCAGTTCGTGCCTTATACTTACGAAGCCGTTTCTGAAAGATGTTATTATAGCGATGATGCGGCAGCTTCTGTAGCTCGTTGCATCAACATTTGATTAATTTTTCTCTGTGACTCTTTATGTTATGACTAGGGAAGGTTTTCTGTGAAGAGTCGCCTTCCTGATAATTTGTATGAATAAGTGGGATGGGGCTGGCCGTGATGGTTAGCCCCATTTCTTGTGCAAAAGAAATGGCGGCTCCCCTGAAGGAACCGCCATAACGGTGTGTTACAAGCTTTCTTTTTATTTCGAAATACCATAAGCCTTGTGAAGGCTTTGAGAGATGTTGATCATGAAGTCGCCCATACGTTCGAGTTCGGAAACAATGTCCATGAAGTAAACGCTGGTGTGATAGCTCTTCTTGTCGTTGTCGATTTCTTCAATGACAGTGTCGCGCAAGTTGTTGCGGAGCGTATTGATGTGGTCTTCAGCAGCGTATGCGTTCGAGATTTCTACTAGCTTACCATTGAATGCCAATTCCATGTTGGTAATCATTACATCGTAGGCCTTGTCTACCAAGTCGGTCAGTTGGTTCAACTTCTTGATGGAGTCTTCATCAAACACCTGCTTCTTGATATTTCTGCGTGAAAGGATTCGGCTGATGGTTTCACCCGAGTCGCCCAACGATTCCAACTCGCCGATGACCTTATACATTGCCTTGATTTCTACAGAAGTCTTTTCGCTTACCTCATCCGATGATACGGCATTGAGGAATTGGGCAATTTCGTATTCGATGCGGTCGGAAATTTCTTCGTACTTCACAAGCTTGCTTCTGAGTTCTTCAAACTTGTCGGCATTGGTTTCACTGATGGCTTCACGAGCGTAACCCAAACCACGCTTCGAGATTTGAGCGAAGTGGATGATTTCGTTGAATGCCTGTTCGGTTGCCAATTCCGGTGTAGCCAACGGACCTGCTTCGATGTACTTGAGGCGGAATACATCCTTTTCCTGATTGGCAGGAGCTTTAACAATCTTGGTTACAGCCTTTTCAATCAAACCGGTACACCAGATAAGGATACAAGTGTTGATGGTATTGAATAATGTATGGAGCATGGATAAGCCGTAGAGGGCAGCCGTACTTTCTGGAGAGGTTGGAGAAGGAACCGAGAATCCTTCTTTGGCTGGATTAGGCAAACCGAACGATTCGATAATCAAACCTACCAAGCTCAAGAATGGAGTAAACAAGGCCAAAGCCCAAAGAACACCGAACACATTGAAAATGGTATGCGACATGGCGGCACGTTTGGCCGAGGTATTACCTACCGAAGCAGCAATGTTGGCGGTAATGGTTGTACCAATGTTTTCGCCAAGCACCATTGCGCAAGCCATGGTGAATGGAATATACCCCATGCTGAGCATAATGAGGGTAATGGCCATGGTAGCCGATGAAGACTGGAGAACCAATGTCAGAATAGTACCGAATACCAAGAAAATGAGTACAGAACCAAAGCCGTAACTTGACCAGTCTTTCACAAATTCAAGCACTTGTGGAGTTTCGGATAAATCAGGTACAGAATCCTTCATGAACGAAAGACCCAAGAAGAGGAGCGAGAAGCCCACTATCAGTTCGCCGATGTTCTTGTGCTGGTTTTTCTTCGAGTTAGAAAAGAGAAAGCCGAGCAGCATCAATGGAACAGCAAGTATCGAGATGTCGGCTTTGAATCCTAAGAAGGCAACCATCCAAGCGGTAACGGTAGTACCGATATTAGCACCCATAATGACACCGATAGCTTGTATCAAGGTAAGAAGGCCGGCATTAACGAAACTCACCACCATAACGGTAGTGGCTGATGAAGACTGGATAATGGATGTGATGCCCAAACCGGTTAACACTCTTTTCAAAGGAGAAGAAGTCATGGCCGAGAGGAATCCGCGGAGTCTGTCACCGGCGGCTTTTTGAAGTCCCGAGCTCATGAGGTTCATACCGTAAAGGAACATACCGAGTGCTCCCAACAGCGTAAATATTTGCATTATATTCATGTAGTCAATAGTTAGTGAGGTTTAATAATATATTATAAGGTAATGTGTGATCGTTTTAATGGATTGTAAATAAACTAAATAATGAGTCTTCCAAAGCTGATGAGTTGAAGTCTGCCCTCATTGCAGCTGGAAGAAAATCTTTTGGTAGATTGAAGATGAATGGGTGAGGTATAATAGTCTTTGTGTTCCTTTTCATTAAGATAGGAAACCCCGTTTTTGGTATTCGAGGTAGGATGGATGCGCTTGTTCTTGGAAGAATGTCGGGCGGTAGATGCCCAATTGCCTTGAGAAGGTATGGAAAATTCCGGATAAAAATCTTCTTCCAGTTCGGGAACATCATAGTGCTGGTATGCGGTTTCTATGCATGCACCGAAAGCGGTTGTTTCCGTTTCGGGTGTCGAAAAAACATTGGGAACGATATTCCCAATTAGGACACTTATTGAAATGCCTATGAACAGGGCTTTTAATTTACATTTCATATGATTGCTGCATAGATTGCTTTGCAAAAATAACCCTAAGTTCTTAAAAAAGCAAAAAATACGGGCTTAATTATTGATTTTGTCGATAATAGCTATCGAAACAAACGTTAGATAATTTTTCCTGTTTTTACGTTAAATGCCTAATTTTGCTCCGATTATGAAAGTGTAGGAAAAGAATGGAAATCAGACATCTGAAATATTTTGTGAAGATAGCCGAGACGCTTAACTTTTCGGTAGCGGCCAAAGCGCTATTCATCACTCAAAGTACACTTTCACAACAGATTAGACAATTGGAACAGGAAGTGAATGCCCCATTGTTCGAGCGGAATAACCACAACGTAAGACTGACAGAGGCAGGCGAGGAGTTGCTTCCGTATGCCAGACAGACATTGAAGGCTTCGCAAGCATGTTTGGATCGTATTCAAGATCTTCAGCAAATGCTTACGGGAACTTTGAATATTGGGGTGACTTTTTCGTTCAGTCCTATTTTGACCGAGGCGCTCTTTGCTTTCATCAAGCTATATCCCAAAGTTAAGCTCCATATTTTCTATAAACCGATGGCAGAGCTGATGAAGATGCTCGAACATAACGAGGTAGATTTTGCGCTTACTTTTCGCCCGGCTGAACTGAATAAGGAAATAGAATCGCAATTCTTGTTTAACAACCATTTGGCAGTCATCGTTCGCGAAGACCATCCGTTGGCCCACAAGGAGAGTGTGAGTATAGCCGAATTGGAACAGTATGATTTGGTGCTTCCTGCTAAGGGATTGCAAGCACGCAATGCATTCGATGTGATGTGTGCCGAAGGTAATTATAACCTCCGGGTGCGTGTTGAACTGAACGATGTGAACATTTTGTTGAAACTGGTGAAGCAAAGCGGTATGATAACCATCCTTTCTGAAACGACCATTTACAATGGAGAAGGCTTCAAGTCTATCCCGATAGATTTGAAAATAAAGGAGATGGAAGGATGTATCCATATCAAGAAGAATGTCTATCAGAAACGGTCGGCCAAGGAATTTATTCGTTTGTTGAGCGAGTCGAATGCGGTTAGAGAGCGGATGAAGGAGTGTCTGGAATAAACCAAAGACGAAATAATTAACTTTATAATAACAGATTTATGTTTAAAATTTTCCCCGGTTTTCATTTGGTAGAAGAATACCAAAAGAAGAGAAAAGAAAGACGTTTGGCCGATGACCAGACCCTTTCAAAGACAATCAAAATTATTGCCGCAGTAGGTATTTCGTTGATCTTGTGGTTGCTTCCGACCGATTCTTTCGGTATCGAAGGTTTGACTTACGTTGAACAACGCGTTATCGCTGTGTTCGCTTTCGCTACATTGATGTGGATTTTCGAAGCGGTTCCGGCTTGGGTAACTTCAGTTATCGTCATGGTAGTATTGCTGTTTACTGCTTCAGACAGTGCTTTGTGGCTCTTCCGCGAAGGTTACGATGCAGAAGCGTTGGGTAAGCTTATCAAGTACAAATCAATCGTTTATTGTTTCGCTGACCCTATCATCATGCTTTTCTTGGGTGGTTTCATCTTGGCAATTGCTGCTACCAAGACTGGTATGGACTCTGCTTTGGCAAAGGTGATGTTGAAGCCTTTCGGTAAGCAGTCTAAGTTCGTGTTGCTCGGCTTCGTTTTGGTAACTGGTATCTTCTCTATGTTCTTGAGTAACACCGCTACTGCTGCGATGATGTTGACTTTCTTGGCTCCGGTATTGAAGGCTCTCCCAGCTGACGGTAAGGGTAAGATTGCATTGGCAATGGCTATTCCTATCGGTGCAAACGTAGGTGGTCTCGGTACTCCTATCGGTACTCCTCCGAATGCTATCGCATTGAAGTACTTGAACGATCCTGAAGGCTTGAACATGAACCTCGGTTTCGGTGAATGGATGATGTTCATGTTGCCGTTCACTATCTTGATCTTGGTTTTGGGTTGGATGTTGTTGCTCAAGTTGTTCCCATTCAAGCAGAAGACTATCGAATTGAAGATTGAAGGTGAAGCAAAGAAGGACTGGCGTTCTATCATCGTTTACATCACATTCGCTGTAACTGTATTGTTGTGGGTTACTGACAAGGTAACAGGTGTAAATGCTAACGTGGTAGCTTTGTTGCCGGTAGCTGTATTTGCTGGTATCGGTGTGATTACTCGTCGCGACTTGGAAGAAATCAACTGGGCTGTACTTTGGATGGTTGCCGGTGGTTTCGCACTCGGTGTTGCTTTGAACGAAACAGGTTTGGCTGCTAACTTGATCAACTCTATTCCGTTCAACTCATGGCCAGTATTGGCAGTATTGATTGGTTCGGGTGTAATTTGCTATACATTGTCTAACTTCATCTCGAACACAGCAACTGCTGCTTTGTTGGTTCCAATCTTGGCTGTAGTAGGTAAGAGTATGACTGCCGAATTGGCTCCTATTGGCGGTGTAGCTTGTTTGTTGATCGGTATCGCAATCGCTGCTTCTATGGCAATGGTATTGCCTATCTCTACACCTCCTAATGCATTGGCTCACGGTACAGGTATGATTGACCAGAAGTACATGGCTAAGTCTGGTTTGATTATGGGTATCATCGGCTTGGTATTGGGCTATGGTATGTTGATTTTGTTGGGATCTGTAGGATTCTTCGGATAAAAATACGGGGAAAAAGTCCAAACATAATATAGATTTAAATAGCAACCCCTTCGACCGTCATGAGTTTTCGGACTTCTCATGGCGGTCTTTTTTTATATATATATTGGTGTTTTTTTTATATCTTTGTCCCCTCAACAGAAAAATAAGCTAATATGATTGTTTGCATTGCCGAAAAACCCTCCGTAGCCAAGGATATTGCCCGAGTGTTGGGTGCCCATTCATCGCGCGACGGATACATGGAAGGTAACGGATACCAGGTGACTTGGACATTCGGACATCTCTGTACCTTGAAGGAGCCACATGACTACACTTCTTCGTGGAAGGCTTGGAGTTTGTCCAGTCTGCCCATGATACCTCCTCGTTTCGGCATCAAACTCATAGAGCACGACCAAGGCATCGAAAAACAATTCAAGACCATCGAGAAGCTGATGCAGCAGGCCGATGAGATTGTGAATTGTGGGGATGCTGGCCAAGAAGGAGAGCTTATCCAGCGTTGGGTGATGCAGAAGGCCGGAGCCAAATGTCCGGTAAAGCGCTTGTGGATTTCTTCACTTACCGAGGAAGCCATTCGCGAAGGATTCAAGAACCTGAAGGACCAGAAGGAATATCAGCCGATGTACGAGGCTGGTCTGAGCCGTGCCATTGGCGACTGGTTGTTGGGCATGAACGCTACCCGTCTTTATACCTTGAAGTATGGCCAGAACCGTCAGGTGCTTTCCATCGGGCGTGTGCAGACACCTACTTTGGCCTTGATTGTCAATCGTCAGTACGAAATCGAACATTTCGAACCGAAACAATATTGGGTATTGTCTACCCTCTATCGGGATACCTCTTTTACGGCTATCTTGAAGAAGAGCGAAGAAGACCTCATGGCCGAAATCGAGAAACTGAAAGAAAAGGCAGAGAAGGCCGGACAACTCTTTGATGTGGCCGAAGCGCTCCGAAAGGCTGAAGAAGCCAATCCGGGCATCGAACCGATTGCTAGCGAGGAACAAGGCCAAAGTTTGCTTAATCGTATCAAGGATGCACCTTTTACCATCACTTCCGTCAGTAAGAAGGAGGGAAAGGAGGCACCGCTCCGTTTGTTCGACTTGACTTCCCTGCAGGTGGAATGTAACAAGAAGTTCGGATACTCGGCCGACGAGACTTTGCGCCTTATCCAATCCTTGTACGAGAAGAAGATAACCACCTATCCGCGTGTGGATACCACTTTCTTGAGCGATGATATCTATCCCAAGTGTCCGAATATCTTGGCAGGCTTGAAGCCTTACGAGGTATGGACGGCTCCTTTGGCAGGTAAGACGCTCATCAAATCGAAAAAGGTATTCGATAATTCGAAGGTCACCGACCACCATGCCATCATACCAACCGGTCAGAACCCAATCAATTTGACCGATATGGAAAAGCGGGTGTTCGACTTGGTGGCACGCCGTTTTATTGCCGTGTTCTATCCGGATTGTAAGTTCTCTACTACAACCGTGATAGGCGAAACCGATGGTATTGAATTCAAGACCACCGGCAAGCAGATTCTGGATATGGGTTGGCGAGTGATTTTTGCCAAGCCACAGACCAATTTACCCGATGGAATGGCCGAAAATGACACCGATCCTGGGGAAGAAGAACTCACGCTTCCTACTTTCAAGAAGGGAGAAAGTGGTCCGCACGATCCGAAGTTGGATGAGAAATGGACACAACCGCCAAGACCTTATACGGAGGCTACTTTGCTGCGTGCCATGGAAACAGCCGGTAAGTTTGTGGATAATGACGAGTTGCGCGATGCCTTGAAGGCAAACGGCATCGGTCGTCCGTCTACTCGTGCGGCTATCATTGAAACTTTGTTCAAGCGACATTATATAAGGAAAGAACGCAAGAACTTGATTGCCACCCCAACGGGCATCGAGTTGATTGGTTTGATACACGAAGAGTTGTTGAAATCGGCCGAACTCACGGGTATTTGGGAAAAGAAACTTCGCGAGATAGAAGGGAAGAGCTATAGCGCCACTGTTTTCTTGGACGAACTGAAACAGATGGTGGGTGAGGTAGTGCACAGTGTACTGAGCGACAATACCAATCGCCGGGTTACGGTAGTTGCCGAAACAACCAAGGCAGAAACTCCCAAAGAACCGAAGAAGAAGCGTGCCTCTGCCCTTAAGAAGCCTAAGGCGTTAGCGAAGGAAGCACCGGAAACTCTGAAAATAGACGATTCGATGTTGGGAAAAGCATGTCCGCTTTGTGGCAAAGGTATCATCATTAAGGGGAAAACGGCGTATGGCTGTTCGGACTGGAAGAACGGTTGTACGTTCCGTCAAGGTTTTTAAAATATTTTTGGTCTTAAAGGCGAATATACCAATATAAAGTCGTAAATTTGCATCGCTATTTAAGACAATCTATTTTAAAAATCTATATTATGTTTAAAATTTTCCCCGGTTTTCATTTGGTAGAAGAATACCAAAAGAAAAGAAAGGAAAGACGTTTGGCTGATGACCAGACCCTTTCCAAAACTATCAAAATTATTGCCGCTGTCGGCATTTCGTTGATCTTGTGGTTACTCCCGACCGATTCTTTCGGTATCGAAGGTTTGACTTACGTAGAACAACGCGTTATTGCTGTGTTCGCTTTCGCTACATTGATGTGGATTTTCGAAGCGGTTCCGGCTTGGGTAACTTCGGTTATCGTCATGGTGGTGTTGCTTTTCACTGCTTCAGACAGTGCCTTGTGGTTGTTCCGCGAAGGTTACGATGCTGAACAATTGGGTACACTCATCAAGTACAAATCAATTGTTTACTGTTTTGCTGACCCTATCATCATGCTTTTCTTGGGTGGTTTCGTTTTGGCGATTGCTGCTACTAAGACAGGTATGGACTCTGCTTTGGCAAAGGTGATGTTGGCTCCATTCGGTAAGCAGTCTAAGTTCGTGTTGCTCGGCTTCGTGTTGGTAACAGGTGTTTTCTCTATGTTCTTGAGTAATACGGCTACTGCTGCGATGATGTTGACCTTCTTGACTCCGGTATTGAAGGCGCTTCCTGCTGACGGTAAGGGTAAGATTGCATTGGCAATGGCTATTCCAATCGGTGCAAACGTAGGTGGTTTGGGTACTCCTATCGGTACTCCTCCAAATGCTATCGCATTGAAGTATTTGAATGACCCTGAAGGTTTGAACCTCGGTCTCGGTTTCGGTGAATGGATGATGTTCATGATGCCGTTCACTATCTTGATTCTCGTTATCGGTTGGGTAATGTTGCTCAAGATGTTCCCATTCAAGCAG
>JAFYWH010000128.1 GCA_017558175.1 Bacteroidaceae bacterium | reverse complement strand
GACATTGAAAGGGGAAAGGTTTTCGGGCTGAATACTCTCCGCAGGAGGAAGATTCCGACCGAAACGGCTTGCCGCCCCGACCTTTCAACTTTCAAGGGCTATTGTACTACCTTCGCAGACGAGCAAAGGAAAGGGGCGAATGACGGAATCTGGAAACTCATATATCGCAGATTGACGATAGACTAAATTCAAATATTTCCCTACAACAATGAAAAACACACCGTCTTTTTGCTCGTTCATAAAAAAGTTGTACCTTTGTGTATCAGGAGTTATCTCATTGGTGCAAAACAATAAAGAACTCTGAAATAGGAACGGTTGCCATCTCGTTACCCAATTTCCTAGCAACCCGAATAACCGTTTAATTCTAAGATAATTGCAAATTCTGCGATTTTTGACAAAAAAAATACCGTTAACCTCTTAATAAGGTCAACGGCATCTATCAAGTTTGAGAACTAATCAAGGTAAAAATCTGCCTTCATCCCATCTAAACACAATAGGATCCTTCCGCAAGTGTATCAATAGTTTCTCCCGATCCTCCTCATTCAAATATTCAGGAGTCGTATATATAAAGGTAAGGGAATGGTCATCTTTTGAAAGTTGCGCTTTCATCAAATGCATATCCGCCTTTTTTCTTGTCAAAACAGCCTCATCCGTCAACGAATCATTCGGCAGGAAGAAGGCATCCTTCGAAGGAAGCTGCAAGAATTCATTTGTTTCAAGTTGCTTTGACCAATCGGACGCATAAAACCGGATGCTGCTATCACAAGCTGAAGCACATACCGTTTTTACCATACAAACCACCTTCGTCGAATCATTGACAGGCAGAAGCTTCATTTCCAACGTACCAACCTCCGAGGTCTGCATCAACACATAATCGTCGGTCAAGACTTTCATTTCAGCCACATTTCCGAAACGGTTCTTTACCACCGCTTTCATATCACTGGCCAAGAAATCGATGCAATCTTCTTTGTTTACCTTTGTCAACAGAGGAGTTACGGAATCGGGCATCGCCACAAAAACCGTCTTCATGTTTTGCGCCACAAGCGACATGGCGCAAAACATGCAGGCAAATATCATCAAACGTCTTTTCATTTCTTATAAACGTCTTCGCATTTTCATTTGTTCTTCATCGGCAATTCACGTGCCGTACGACTCTTCCAAATGAGATACAATCCCAAAGCTATCAATGGAAGACTGAGCAACTGTCCGATGTTCAAGGTCATACCTACTTCGGAAGCCACTTGCGGGTTCTTCATAAACTCCAATGCCAAACGGGTGCCGAAGAATATCAGCAGGCTAACACCAGTAATTAAGCCTACATACTTCTGCAAATGGAACTTATGATACATCACATACGAAACTACACCGGCCGTCAAACAATAAAGCATCTCGTAAATCTGCGTCGGATGACAAGCCTGACCTTCATACAATTGATGCCATTCGCGGGAACGCACGAACTCAAAGCCCCAAGGCATTGTAGTCGGGAAACCGAAAATTTCCGAATTCATCAAGTTTCCGAAACGGATGCAAAGGCAAAGTACCGCCACCGAAGGAATGATGCGGTCGAACAACCACCACACACTCTGTTTCGTGATCTTCTTGGAATAAAGCCAAGCAGCAAAGATAACACCGAACACACCTCCGTGACTAGCCAATCCACCTTCCCATATCTTGAGAATTTCTACCGGATTGGAAGTGTAATAGTCCCATTGATAGAAAAGGCAGTGGCCCAATCGGGCGCCTACCACTACACTAATCAAACTATATACAAACAACTTATCCACCCATTCTTCGGGATATTTTTCGCGCTTGAATATCCATTCGGCATACTTGTAAGCCAAGACAAAGCCCAAGCCCCACATCAAGCCGTACCAACGGATTTCACGACCCGCTATCTCAAATATTGTAGGATCAACGTCCCATACTATACTACTAGTTATCATAACTTTTCATCTTTTATCGAATGCCATTGTCCTTCAGAGCCTGAAGGACAATACGAATTTACACTAAATGAGCAATCAACTCTTCACGATCACCGTGAAGCAAATCAATTACCGGTACTTCAATCATCGTATAGCATCCAGGTTGCTGACGCATCGTTGCACGAGCGCAACATACCATCACTTGGGCTGTCAGAGCCGGGTTGTTGATACGCATATTGAACTCAAACATCTGATTATGAGTAACACCCGAGACACCTTTACGAACCAAGTTTACACCGTGACCCACATCGTTCAAGTCATCCACACACGACACTTGCTTCACGTGAGTTTCATCATTCACAAAGTAAGGGTCAGCTTTCACGGCAGCTTCCACGGTCTTGAAGTCAGCACCTTCTTCCAACTCCACATACACCATACGACGATGAATGCCTGTTCCCGTCGGGATAGTCATCGACAATGCATCCTTCACACCAGCAATGGCACGCACTGCAACCGAGTGTCCCATACTACGGCCTGGGCCAAAGTTAGTATAAGTAATACCCTTCGGAGCAATGGCTTCGAGCAAAGTACGAACCACCGAGTCACTTCCCGGATCCCAACCTGCCGAAATGATAGCCACCGAGTTGTTAGCCTTAGCGGTTTCGCCCAACGAACGGCGAAGTGATGTAATCTGCGAGTGAATATCGAAACTATCCACGGTATTGATACCCAAAGCGAGAATCTTCTTTGCTTGTTCTTCCACCTGACGGGTCGGGCTGGCAACGATAGCCACATCTACATCCTTCAGTTCGGTGATGTCTTTCACCACCTCGTATTCAGCGAGTTCCGCTGGCTTGTTTTCTGCGCCATTACGACGGATGATACCAGCTACCTCAAAATCCGGAGCCGCTTGGAGAGTTTCTACAACCGATTTACCTATATTGCCGTAACCAACCACGGCTGCTCTAATCTTTTTCATCTTTAATATCTACTGTTTTTGTTTCCAAATTCTTTTTTATCGGCACAAAAATAAACAAATAGTTTCAGACATAAGCGGATGTAACGCAAATATTTCTAAATTTGCAGAAGAATAAATGCATAAGAAAACAAAATATGATAGAATACATCCGAGGCGAACTCGCCGAAATCACTCCTGCCCTGGCCGTAATTGATTGCAATGGTGTAGGCTATGGCATCCATATCTCGCTCAATACTTATTCTGCCATCCAAGGCAAGAAGAGCGTGAAACTTTACATCCACGAAGCAATACGCGAAGACGCACACGTACTTTTCGGCTTCTCCACCAAACAAGAGCGAGAACTCTTCTTGTTGCTCATCTCCGTATCAGGCATCGGGGGAAACACGGCTCGTATGATTCTCTCCGCTCTCTCGCCCGCTGAGCTTTGCAACGTCATCAGCTCCGGCAACGAGAAATTGCTGAAAGGCGTAAAGGGCATTGGCCTGAAAACAGCTCAGCGTATCATTGTTGACTTGAAGGACAAGATAGCTGCAACGGGGGTGGAAACGGTATCCGGAAGTGTAGCAACACTTTCTCCGGCCAACACTGAGGTGCACGATGAAGCCATCGCCGCCCTTACTATGTTGGGCTTCGCACAAGCACCTTCACAAAAGGTAGTTACCGCCATTTTAAAAGAAGAGCCGGGATTGACCGTTGAAAAAGTGATCAAGTTGGCCTTGAAGCGGTTATAAAATCGCCTTGGGAAAAATAAAATATGCGAAGGCAAATTTCTTTTTTGCCTTCGCATATTTTTATTTCGTCTTCGCATAATCCGCCAAAGCCGATGATATTAGTTTTATCTTATTTTTCGGGTGCAGACTTCGACTCCTCTATCTTGCGAGTCACAAACTGAATCTTCAAGTTCGCTTCCTTCTGCTGCTTACGGATCTCTTCCATACCGGAAAGGATGCGAGCCAACTCTGTCAACTCAGCAATCGCCTTGCGGTCGTTCTTTTCCATAGCGGTACGATATGTCTTGTCACCAATAAAAGTCAATTGGACATTCTTGTCCTGATTAGCCACGATGAATCCAGCCACACCACCGTCCTCGCCCACCTTATAGTCGGCTTTTTCGATAGTGACTCCTAAGTCCGTAGTTGTATAACTATCCTTGGTTATGGGAGTTTCTGCAAACAAATCACCCACACTGACCTTTACTGAAGTATGGTTGAGCTTGCCTCCAGCACAATAGATAGACGTGAGCGACATCTCGCCCAACTCACTTACTTGAGCACGAAGGAACGAACGTCCTACATTCCTTTCCACCACCTGAGTCGGATAGAACCAATTGCCGATTTCTTGATAAGCCGTATCCTTTTCAAGCACGAATTTACCCTTGATAGAGTCAAGCTTTGCTTGCTTTGCCTGCATCTGGCTATCCAAATAAACCAACGTTTTCTGCTGTTCCTTCAAGTCTATCTGCTGCATCAACTTGATGCCCTGCTTACGGGCTTCGAATGCTTTCGGATACAACACTTTGATGCTATCTATCTGCAATTTAGCTTCACTAAACTGTTCCATCTGCAAGGCCTTCTCTGCCTTTTGGAGATGCGATTGAGCTGCTTTTTCTCCTCCATCGCTACACCCTGCCAACACCGACAAGGCCAACAAAGCTGATAATCCTGTCTTTTTCATCTCATTCATCTTTGATTGTCTGCGCAAAAATAGTAATTTTGCAGTTCAATACACAAAAAAATGGAACTGAAAGAGCATTTTAAAGGAAAGATTTTCCAACTAATATCCGAAACGGCCGATGAATTGGGCTTGGAATGTTATGTGGTGGGCGGTTATGTCCGCGACATCTTCCTTAACCGTCCATCGAAAGACATCGACGTGGTGGTAGTAGGAAGCGGTATCGAAATAGCCCAAGCCTTCGGCAAGAAATTAGGCAAGGGAGCACACGTTTCCGTCTTCCGCAACTTCGGCACTGCCCAAGTGAAGTACCGCGACACAGAAGTGGAATTCGTGGGAGCACGCAAGGAATCGTATAGCCACGATAGCCGCAAGCCAGTGGTGGAAAACGGCACGTTGGAAGACGATCAGAACCGACGAGACTTCACCATCAATGCCATGGCAGTATGCCTCAACCAAGCCCGTTTCGGCGAATTGGTTGACCCGTTTGGTGGACTGGATGATTTGAAGGAACGTACCATCCGTACTCCGCTCGATCCGGACATCACCTTCAGCGATGACCCGCTCCGTATGATGCGATGCATCCGTTTTGCCACTCAACTGAACTTTTACATCGACGACGAAACATTCTATGCACTCGAACGTAACAAGGAACGCATCGAAATCATCAGCCGTGAACGTATTGCCGATGAACTGAACAAGATACTTCTCTCGCCCGTTCCCTCCAAAGGTTTTGTCGAGCTGGACAGATGCGGATTGCTTCCGCTCATCTTCCCGGAAATGGCAGCCCTGCAAGGCATCGAAACCAAGAACGGACGTGCACATAAGGATAACTTCTACCATACATTGGAGGTGGTTGACAACATTGCCAAGCAAACAGACAACCTTTGGCTGCGTTGGGCAACCCTCTTGCACGACATCGGCAAGCCTCGCACCAAGCGTTGGGAACCGAAAGCCGGATGGACT
Source organism: Bacteroidaceae bacterium (assembly GCA_017558175.1). Taxonomy (GTDB): domain Bacteria; phylum Bacteroidota; class Bacteroidia; order Bacteroidales; family Bacteroidaceae; genus Phocaeicola. The sequence goes on along the minus strand of JAFYWH010000128.1, from coordinate 574 downwards.
TTCCACAACCATAATTATATAGGTGAGAAAATGATTCCGGACATCTTCCGCAAGATGAAGTTGCCGATGAATGAAAAGATGAAATACATCCAAAAATTGGTTGGACTCCATATGCGTCCCATCGTGATAGCCGATGAAGAAGTGACCGACTCAGCCGTGCGTCGCTTACTCTTCGAAGCCGGAGATGACATCGATGACTTGATGCTGCTTTGCGAAGCTGACATCACGTCGAAGAATGAAGTGAAGAAGCAACGCTTCCTCGACAACTTCAAACTGGTGCGTCAGAAGCTGAAAGACCTGGAAGAAAAAGACCGCATCCGCAACTTCCAACCACCCGTAGACGGTGCTGAAATTATGGAAGTATTCGGCCTGGCGCCTTGTAAGGAAGTGGGCAGTTTGAAAAGCGCCATCAAGGATGCCATCTTGGACGGTGTAATACCGAACGAACATGATGCCGCATTTGCATTTATGTTGGAAAGAGCAAAGAAAATGGGACTGACACTAAAAAAAGAAGGATGCGAATAACGCATCCTTCTTTTTAATCTATTAGAATAAGAATCTTATCACATCATTG
>JAFYWH010000127.1 GCA_017558175.1 Bacteroidaceae bacterium | reverse complement strand
GTTTTTGTAGTATATAAGGTAAATGAATTGAAAAAAATATCTATATTTGAATATGATTATACACTACTTGAAAATCGCTTTACGCAACCTGTTGAAGTACAAGACACAGACCGTCATCAGCATCTTAGGATTGGCGGTAGGCTTGGGATTCTTTACCTTCGGTCTGCATTGGCTGAGGTATGAAACATCTTACGACAGTTTCTATCCCGATGCCGAAAGAAGTTACTTGGTATATTCCGTAACAGAGAACAATAAGGAAGGAAACAGCCCATCGGTGATGGCCGACTTTATCCGCGAACGGTTGCCCGAAGCGGAGGCCGTGACATGCAGTTATGAGGTTAGAGCATTCGACTATCAATTTGGTGAGGATGTTATAAAGACTCCTTTTTTTATGGCAGTAGACAGTTGCTTCTACCGAATTTTTCCTCAAGTGTTGCTCTGTGGTAGAACATTGGAACATGCGGATGAAATCATTGTAAGCGAATCGCTGGCCAAGAAGCATTTCGGTCGTCCGGAAAAGGCATTGGATGTGATACTGCAAGAAAAGTCAGCTTATGGATACCACATGAAAAATGCCCGTCGGCTCCGCATAGTCGGGGTGATAGCAGATGCTCCGCAGAATGCTACGATGGCTCCTTATGGCTATTATCGCTATGAGGAATCGAACAAGGAAGATGTCTATAATCCTGAAACATGGAATTATGATTTAGCAATAACACACGTATTGTTGAAGAAAGGTGTAAAGGAAGAGGACTTTGCGGCCCATTTGGAAAAGGTTATCGGTTCGATGGACTTCCTGAAAGACAAATTGTACAAAGTGATTCCGCTACATCAGAAGCACTTCGAGTTTGCATCGGAAGAGTCGTTCTCCTACTCGGCCATCTCAATGTTCACATTGGCTGCCGGCCTGCTTCTTTGCTGTATGTTGTTCAACTTCATGAACCTTTTCCTAAACCGTTACTATCAGCGCATCCGCGAGGTAAAGCTTCGCAAGGCCGTTGGTGCAAGCACGCCGAAACTCCTGCTTCAAGTAATGGTGGAAATCATGCTATATGGGGTGGCAGGTGTCTTGGTGTGCGGATGCTTCATCGAGTTAGGCAGACCTTTGTTTGAAGAGATGTTCGGCATCGGTATCCCGAAAGCAGACATCATGTGGGAGTATTGCCATTGGGGCGTTCTCTTGTTGGTGGTGATGCAGGTGCTTCTTCTGTTCCCGGCTTGGCAATTCATCCGCTCGGTGAGCAAGCAAGTGCTGACGGGCGTACCGCAATCCAGAGGCCGTAACCAGATGCGTCGTATCGGGTTGGCCATCCAGTTGGTCATCTGCCTGTTCTTCCTGGCTTCCGCCACTTCGCTTTATCGCCAGCTCCGCTTCATGAACGATTCCGACCTTGGGTATAACATCGACCATATTGTAGAACTGCCCCCTTTCGGACAAAACGGAAAGAACATGTTGAGGGAAATCCGCCAACTCCCGATGGTGGAAAAATATACCACTACTTCCCAAGGGATGGTTTCGAAAGAAGGACTCTATACCAACGACGGATATGTATGGCAAGGACAAACCGAAGAAGATAAGAAGTTAGGTTTTGCCAGCATTGAGGTAACCAAAAATGCCGACAAGATATTCAACTTCCGTCTGAAAGAAGGGCGAACTTATACAGAAGAAGATTGGACAGGCAACGGTAATCCCAAGGACATCGTGACAGGAAGACCGGTACTGAACAAGATTCTGGTAAGCGAGAGTGCTGTCCGTGCCATGCGTCTGGAGCATCCTCTCGGGGAGATTGTCCGGGTACCTCTTAGTGTGATAGGGAATGAACCGATTTGGACGGAATATGAAATTATCGGTGTCATCCGCGACTTCCACCCGCAAGGCATGAAAGCCGAACCGCAACCTACCATTATTTTTCAGGCTTTCCGCTTCATGCTTTCGAAGAACTATTTCCAAGTCGTGCCGGGTACGGAAGGAGATTTCATGAAAGCCATTGATGAATTGTCCCAAAAACACGAAGTGTCATTCGAAAGTAACGGAAACGAACTTCCTCTGCTTCTTACCGACAAGATGAAGGACTTGAACAAGAGCGAAGCGGCTACCTTCCGCCTGTTCGTGGTGTTGACTTTCCTCTGCATCCTGATTTCGCTGTTCGGTATCTTTGCCATTTCAGCTACTACCATCGGTCAACGCAGGAAGGAAATAGCGGTCCGCAAGGTAATGGGTGCTACGGCCAAGGATGTAATCGGTATGTTTATCCGCGAATACAGTTGGCTGGTAGGAGTATCGGCCATCATCGCCTTCCCATTCTTCTATTGGGTGGTTTCCCGATGGTTGGAACAGTTTGCCTATCGGGTAGCCATAGGGGTAGGACTATATGTGTTGCTCAGTGGCATGACAGTAATATTGGTGTTGTTCACCGTGTTCCGACAAGTGAAGCAAGCAGCCAACGAGAATCCGGCAGATGTGGTGAAGAGTGAATAAACATTGAATACCAATAAAACAATTTGCATTCGATTTGTTATTCAAAAAGAAATAATTAACTTTGTTGCAAATAGAAATGAATATGAAATCCACATCGGAAATATTAGCACTTTTGAAAACTTTCAAGACGAAGGCTTTTGAAAAATACGGATTTACCCGATTGGGTATATTCGGATCGACTGCACGAGGAGAGCAAACAGAAAATAGTGATGTGGATATATGTTATGAAGGAAAAGCACCTTCATTATTGACATTAGACCGTATCCAGCAGGAATTAGAAGAATTACTTGGCTGCTCTGTAGATCTTGTTAGAATGCGCGAGAACATGAATGCTACATTAAAAAAACAAATTCAAAATGAAGGAATATACATTTGACATAGAAATAGCCATAGCAAATCTTCGCAACATCAAGAAAGTGCTGGAACTAATCAACGAAAGACGGGCAAACGTTGCATCCGCTGATGACTTCCTTCATTCTCCAGACGGAATGATGCGTCTGGACGCAATCTGCATGAACCTCATAGCAATAGGCGAAGCGACTAAAAGCCTTGATAAAATTACGAAAGGAGAATTGTTACCTTTATATCCCGAAATCTATTGGAGTGGCGTCATGCGAATGAGGGATAAAATAGCACACCATTATTTTGAGATAGACACAGATGTCGTATTTCAAACCATAGAAGAAGATATTCCTCAGATGCTTCCAGTCATTGATAAAATTCTGAACGATTTAGAGAACGAGTAAACTTATTTATAAATATCTTTCATTAAAGGCCTCCTCCAAAGGGGCCTTTTTTAGCGCTTTCTCTTGTGCTGACTGTGCGAAATCGCACAAGAAACGTGCGGATTCGCACACTTTTATGCACCCCTAAAAATAGTCTTTCTTTTCATTATCAATAAGTTAACGTTCTGGCACGGTTTTTGTAGTATATATCATATACGAACGAATAAATTTTGCTAACTTTGATAAAACATTTGAGGCATGATAACACATGATTTGAAAATAGGTTTTCGTAACCTGATAAAGTACAAGACCCAGTCTGTTTTCAGCCTTTTGGGCTTGGCGGTAGGATTCACTTGCTTTGCCCTTTCGGCCATTTGGATTCACTATGAAATGACGTACGACAGCTTCCACGAAGATGCCGGACAGATTCATATCATCCGCCAAAAGGAGAAGATGAGCATGCGAAACGATGGATGGACGTATGGCAGTCCTTACGTGCTTGCCCAGTACTTGAAGGACAACTTTGCCGAAGTCAAGGCGGCTTGTTCCGTCCAAGGTGGTTATGGAGAGCAGGATTTCTTCTATAACGACCAAGCTTACAAGTTGCAGGAACTGAGCCTTGACTCCATGGCTTTCTCCGTGTTCGACATCCGCCTCTTGGAAGGAAGTAACGAGTTCCTGAATCTGAGAAGCCGGAAAGTAGCCATTACCCGACGGGCAGCCCAACGCATGTTTGGCGATGAAAATCCTTTGGGTAAGGAAATCTATTATAGTTACAATCGGAAAAGTCCGTACACCATCTGTGCCGTGGTATCGGAATGGTCGGAACATTCCAACTATGCATACGATATCATCAGTCGTGTTTTTCCCAACGACAAATGGGGAAGTAGAGGATGGCATACCCTTGTCCGTCTGCACAAGAACGCATCATCGGAGGATTTTACAAAGAAGATGGAAGAGATGGTTATCACCGTTCCCGAATATAATGATTGGAAACTGAGCGGATGGAGTTCGGTTCCTCTCCCTCGCTTGCATAACGACCATCCTATCGTCAATGTGGAAGTAAATTTCCAGCATGTGGTGTTGTTCTCCATTGCCAGTGCATTGGTCATCTTGTGTTGCTTGCTGAACTACATCGGCTTGTTCGTCACCCAGATACGCAACCGCAGCCGGGAATTCGCTCTCCGCATGGTGAATGGGGCTTCGGCCTTCCGCCTTTTCAAAATGCTGATGATGGAATATGTCCTGCTGCTTTTTGTGGCCTGGTTCTTCAGTATGATGTTTGTGGAGCTGCTGTTGCCGTACTTCAAGGAAATATCCCAAGTAAAGCTCAGTCAGATGGAGGTCTACCAGCAAGCCACCATCTGTAGCATTGCGGTTATGCTGCTTTCTGCATTTGGGGCGGCTATACCTATTATATATTACCGCCGGAAGAGTGTACAATCCATCTTGAGCGCTCAAAAAGGTGGCCGTGAAAAGAACCTGTTCCGCAGAACTACTTTACTCTTCCAGCTAATTATCAGTATCGGCTTTATCTTCTGTGCATCGGTCATCATGAAGCAACTCTATTTTCTGAATCACTCCGATGTAGGTATGGAACGAAAGAATCGCGCTGCACTGACGATACACAATTACGATGACAGCCAGGCTGTATTGGAACGCATCAAGCAAGTGGCCGAGGTGGAAGAAGCATTGGCGGTCAGCAATCCGTTGATTCCGAGCCAAGGCATGATGAGCCGAGGCTACAAAGATTGGGAGGACAAACCTGAAGGTGCAGAAAACGTACAAATTGAAATCATATTGGAAAGTGCCGACTACATGAACTTCTACGGCTTGACTTTGCTGGAAGGAGAAATCCTCCAACCCTCTTCTCCCGAAACGGACATCGTACTGAACGAAGCAGCCGTCAAGGCATTGGGATGGCATCAGGCCGTAGGTAAAGAGCTGTACGGCTATGGAGGTGAAAAGCATCGGGTCATCGGTGTTGTCAAGGACTGGCACTGCACTTCGCCTACCCTGCCTATCCGTCCGGCCAGTTTCCAATTGAGTAGCCAATTCGGTTTTTCAGGAGGTACCAGCATCCTTATTAAATTTAAGGAAGGAACTTGGAATGCATGCAAAGAAAAGGTAGAAGCCATCGTCAAGGAACTCAACCCGAATGCAAGAATGGAACTGACCCACACCGAAGAAGAATACAACAAGTTCCTGACTTCGGAAAATGCCTTGCTCCGTATGCTCACCATCCTTTCGTTGGTCTGCATCCTGATTTCGGTGTTCGGCATCTATTCGCAAATCGTGTTGACTTGTGAACAACGACGCAAGGAAATCGCCATCCGCAAGGTAAATGGTGCTCATATGAAGGACATCCTCTCGATGTTCGCCAAGGAATATGCCGCTTTGTTGGCCATCGCCTCGGTCATTGCCTTCAGCATCGGCTATGCCATCATGAAGCATTGGTTGGAAAGCTATACCTTGCAGACTCCAGTCAGCTGGTGGATATTTGCATGCATCTTCGTGGGGATTGCGCTTGTGGTAGCCATCAGCATCGGTTATCGCGTATGGAAAGCTGCCAACGAGAATCCGGCAGAGGTAGTGAAGAGTGAATAATTTGTGAATTAAAAATTAAAAATGAAATGATCATCCATTATCTGAAAGTGGCTTTTCGAAGCCTGTTGAAGTACAAAACACAGAACCTCATCGCTATCTTAGGATTGTCGGTAGGCTTGTTCTGTTTCTGCATTTGTTTCTACATCAGCCGATTTGTGGGCAGTGTAGACAAGTGCTTCGAGAACCACGAACGCATTGCGAATGTCTATCTGGTAGATAAAGCCGGAGATACATATAGCGGTGTATCCGGCAAGATGTTGTCTTACCTGCAACAACGCACTTGGGACGGAGTGGAAGGTTTCACCCTCCTTTCATTCGTTGATAAAGGGGAATACAACCTGATTGGCGAAGACGACAAGATGTTGCCTTACGAACTGACCGCCATGGAAACGGACAGTCTTTACAACAAGGTTTTTACCCCTACTATCATTTGCGGAAACTGGGAACAAGTAGCCAACAATCGCAACTCCATCGTCCTGACCCGCCATGCCGCCAAGAGGATGTTTGGCGATATGAACAAGGCTATTGGAAAACAATTTGTGTCGAATAATCGATTCGTACCCGGTACAACTACCTACACCGTTCGAACTGTCATCGAGGACTTGCCAGAGAATACTAGCATGAACTTCATGCGTACCGTCGATTTGTTGAAAGTAAACGATGACGGTGGCTATGTAGCCCTCCCTACTCCGGATATGACTGGATATTACACGTATGCCCTCTTGAAAGACAACTTTACTGCCCAGCAATTGAACAATGCTTTCCAAAAGGATGGATATACTT
>JAFYWH010000126.1 GCA_017558175.1 Bacteroidaceae bacterium | reverse complement strand
CAGCAATATTTTTTGCAAAATCAGCAATTTTCATGCTACCTTGGTCGCCTTGACCCTGCTTACGTACTGAAACTTCACCATTTTCGGCTTCTTTTTCACCTACGATGAGCATATATGGGATGTGCTTCATTTCGTTGTCACGAATCTTGCGACCGATCTTTTCGTTACGATCGTCCACAATTGCACGGATATCCATGCTGTCGAGGTATGCTCTCACTTCTTCTGCATAAGCATTGTACTTTTCAGAAATCGGGAGGATAACAGCCTGGTCAGGAGTCAACCACAATGGGAACTTACCACCAGTGTGTTCAATCAATACGGCGCAGAAACGTTCCATAGAACCGAACGGAGCACGGTGAATCATTACCGGACGGTGCTTCTGGTTGTCAGAGCCCATGTATTCGAGTTCGAAACGTTCAGGCAAGTTATAGTCTACCTGGATAGTACCCAACTGCCAACGACGGCCGATAGCATCCTTCACCATGAAGTCGAGCTTAGGACCATAGAATGCAGCTTCACCATATTCTACCTTTGCCTTCAATCCCTTTTCCTCACAAGCTTCTACGATAGCACGTTCAGCGCGTTCCCAGTTTTCATCGCTACCGATGTACTTGGTACGGTTTTCCTTGTCGCGGAGAGAAATCTGTGCTTCGAAGTTTTCGAAGTTCAATGCACGGAAGATGATGAAGATGATATCCATTACACGCAAGAATTCATCCTTCACCTGATCCGGACGACAGAAGATGTGCGCATCGTCCTGAGTAAAGCTACGTACACGAGTCAAGCCGTGCAACTCACCACTCTGTTCGTAACGGTATACAGTACCGAATTCTGCCAAGCGAACAGGAAGATCCTTATAAGAACGTGGCTTGTGCTTGTAGATTTCGCAGTGATGAGGACAGTTCATCGGCTTCAACAAGTATTCTTCGTTTTCTTCCGGAGTGTGGATTGGCTGGAATGAGTCCTTACCATACTTAGCGTAGTGACCTGAAGTTACCCACAATTCCTTGTTACCGATGTGCGGAGTCATTACCTGCTGGTAACCGAAACGCTTCTGGATACGCTTCAAGAAGTCTTCCAAGCGGAGACGGAGGGCAGTACCCTTCGGCAACCACATAGGCAAACCCTTACCTACTGTTTCAGAGAACATGAAGAGTTCCATTTCCTTACCGATCTTGCGGTGGTCGCGCTTCTTGGCTTCTTCCATCAATGCCAAATATTCATCGAGCATCTTCTTCTTAGGGAAAGAAATACCATAGATACGTGTCAACTGCTTGCGGTCTTCCTGACCTCTCCAGTATGCACCGGCTACAGCTGTCAACTTGATAGCCTTGATAGGTGCTGTACTGATCAAGTGCGGACCACGGCAAAGGTCTGTAAATGCACCTTGTGTATAAGTAGTGATAGTACCGTCTTCTAATTCAGAAATCAACTCACACTTGTAAGTTTCGCCACGATCGCCGAACATCTTCAAAGCATCTGCCTTAGAAATTTCCTGACGAACGAGAACTTCCTTCTTGGCAACGAGTTCAGCCATCTTCTTTTCGATAGCAGCCAAGTCGCCTTCCTTGATGGTTGTTTCACCCGGATCTACGTCGTAGTAGAAACCGTTTTCAATAGCCGGACCGATACCGAACTGAATGCCCGGATAAAGTTCCTGCAAAGCTTCGGCCAACAAGTGAGCACTTGTGTGCCAAAAAGCATGCTTACCTTCTGCATCATCCCACTTATAAAGAACAACGCTTGCGTCTTCATTGATAGGACGAGACAAATCCATTGTTTCACCGTTCACACCACAAGCCAAAACGTCTTGTGCCAAACGTGAACTGATGCTCTCTGCAATCTGCAGACCAGTTACTCCTTCGTTATATTCACGAACAGAGCCGTCGGGGAATGTTATCTTTATCATAATTCTTGTTTTATATTCTATTTCGAAGTTGCAAAAGTAGTTAAATCTTTTATAAAACAGCCATTTTTATTCAAAAATGTTATTCGTTTCTTTCAGTAAAGCGCTTGATGATGTTGTATGCCGAATACAATCCCAACTCTCCGGCCTTACTCAAGTCTTGCACACCCTGGCGATTGTTCCCCAAGAAAATGTGTGTCAACCCTCGGTTATAATAGGCTTCGGCCAAATTCGGATCGAGTTCCAATGCACGGTCGTAGTCTACAATCGCAGCACGATAATCCTTCAAAGCAGCCAATATATTACCTCTATTATAATAAGCGAACACAAAATCCGGTGCCAGCTCAATGACCTTGTCCAAGTCGCGCTTCACCAGTTCATGGTCGGCACTCTTGAGGGTAGGCATAGATTCGTGCTTCTTGTCCTTCTTTTCATAACTCTGAGCCATCTTCTGATACTCCATCTGTTTGTATCGTACCACGGCTCTATTAAAATAAGGTAAGAAGAAGCGAGGTTCGCACTTGATGGCTTCGTTCAAGTCGGCCAAGGCATTGTCCAAGTCCTGCACCAGATAGAAATCGAGTGCACGGGCAAAACGCTTGTGTACATTGTCCGGATCGGCCACCATCGCACTGGTTTGTTCATCGATGGACGCGAAGTGCTTGTTGGCTTGTTCTTCGGTCAGAGCAGCCTCATCATTGGTAATCAGGATTTGCTCCGGATATGCCTTACGACTATTCAACTCATCGATGTATTTATAATAGTATGCCTGCTCCTTCACATCGCTCGGCTTCTTGTAATAAGTAAGCACGAACATCGGTTGAGGAACAATGGTCACGTTGCGGTCTTGTACACGTCCACGATAGTCGTTCTTGTACTTTTCTTCCGCACCCTCATTATCAGCAACCACAATCTTGCGATAGTTGTTCATGTTCTTGTCCGACTTCTTTCGGGTCTTTTCCTCAGCATCATCGGTTTGCTTCTTCACGCCATTCTGTGCATCCAAGTGTGCCTTCAGCACCACGAGTTCATCGGCCTCAGCACCTCTCCTGTCGCCCAACTTCTTGCGGGCTGTAGCACGATACTGATAACCGGCCAAAAAATTAGGATATTCTTCGAGCACTCGCGAATAGTCCTTGATGGCACCACGAAGGTCGCCAGTTTGGTCGAGCAGCAAAGCACGGTTGAAGATAGCCATCATGTTGTCCGGCTCCATCTCGATCACGAAGTTGAAGTCCTCGATAGCACGGTTGTCATCCCCTACCTGAGCACGGAGCAAGCCACGGTTGTAGTGTCCGATGAAATTGTTCGGGTCCATATCCAACGCCAAGTCATAGTCGGCCATCGCTCCACGAAGATTGTTCTGATGATAGCGAGACAAGGCACGGTTGATGTACAAGCCCGCATTGCGAACCGACAAATAAATGGCCTGGCCCAAATCGGTTTCCGCTTCCTTGTACTTTTCCTGCATCAAGTAAAGCATGGCACGTGAAGACCAAGTGTCCGGATCATAACGGTCAATCTCAATCGCACGATTGAAATCCGACTCTGCACTCAAGGTGTCCTTCTGCTTCAAGTCTACCTCACCACGCATCAAATAAGCCTTGGTGTAACGAGGTGCAACGATTATCAGCTGGTCCAAGTTCTTCTTGGCAGTATCGTATTCCTTCTGACGGATACGGCACAAAGCCAAGTTATGCCACAAGGAAATATTCTCCGGGTCCAGTTCCAAAGCCTTCAAGTAGTCCTTCACGGCATCAGCCAACTTATCTTGCTGGATACGGGCCAAGCCACGCACCTGATAGGCATTCACCACGAAAGGATTACGGTCAATGGCTTCGGAGCAGTCTTTTTCAGCACCCAAGAAGTCATCCAGGTTAATCTTGGCCAAACCACGGAAAAAATAAGGCTCAGCCAAGTAAGGCTTCGCATTGATAGCCTGGTTGAAATACTGGATAGACAGCACGTAATCCTCGAAGTAAAGAGCATTGCGACCAATCGCCATCACGCGTTCCGTATTGATTTGCGCCCACCCCATGAGCGGACACAACACCAATAACAAAAGATATGTGATACGACGCTTCATTTACTTCACGGTCTTAACTTTGTACGAGCAACGCACATTGCCCTTGAGCATATTGTTCAATTTGCCCTTGATCATCTGCTTGCGGAGAGTAGTCAAATGGTCGATGAACATCTTGCCTTCCAAGTGGTCGAACTCATGCTGCATACAGCGAGCCTGGAATCCGTCTACCCATTCGTCGTGTTCCTGGAAATCGGCATCCATGTACTTCACACGAATCTTGGTCGGGCGCTTCACCGGCTCATGAATACCCGGCAAGCTCAAGCAACCTTCGTCCATGGTATCGGTTTCTTCGTTAGTCTCGATGATGTGCGGATTAATGAATGCCTTGCGGTAACCCTTGTATTCAGGATAATCGTCCGACATGATATCCAAGTCGATAACTACCACACGGATAGGAAGACCAATCTGAGGAGCCGCCAAGCCACATCCGTCGGCACGGTCCATGGTGTCGAACATATTGTCAATCAACTGCTTCAAATTCGGGTAATCCGGTGTAATGTCTTCTGCTTCCTTACGCAATACGGGTTGTCCGTAGATATAAACTGGTAAAATCATTTCTTTATGTATTAAAATTTAAATTTCTTCGACTCCAAATAACTTTGTAGAATAATGGTAGCACTGATTTCATCTACCAAAGCCTTGTCCTGGCGTGCCTTTTTCTTCAGCCCTCCATCCAGCATGGCCTGATGAGCCAGCACCGAAGTAAAACGCTCGTCCACCATTTCCACCGGAATTTGCGGAAGCTTCTTCTTCAGCAGGTTCACGAAAGGAACAATGCGTTTCATGTTTTCCGAATCCTCATTGTTCATCTGCTTGGGATGTCCCACAATGATGCGTTCCACCGGCTCCTTCTTTACGTAGTCCAGCAGAAAGTCCATCAAATCTGGCGTAGCAACCGTAGTCAGCCCATTTGCAATAATCTGCAAAATGTCTGTCACGGCTATTCCCGTACGCTTCTTACCATAATCTATTGCTAATATTCTACTCATACAAGGTGCAAAAGTACAAAATAAAAAGCGGTTACATTGCTGCAACCGCTTTTTATTTCATTTTTTCACATTTATTATCTTGCGTAAAGCAACCAAGACTTCTGGAATTCAGCGTTGTTAGAATACTTAGCCTTGAAGTTGTCTCTTGCTCTGGCTGCATCTTCACGAGAATCGAAAGAAGATACGATTACACGATACATGTTCTTGTCAGCAGTGTAAACTACCATTGCGTTGTAACCGTCTCTGTCCAACTTAGCCTTCAAACCATCAGCGTTTGCCTTCACACCGAAGCTACCGCAAACTACGCTATAAGCCTTCAAGCCCTGACCAGATACCAACTGTACTCTTTCTTCACGAACTGTACCTACTGCTACCGGAGTTGCAGGAGCTGTTGCTACTGGAGCAGCTACTACTGTTGCAGCTGGAGCTTCTTGCTGAGCTACTGTTGCTTCTGCCAATTCTTGTTGCTTTGCTTTTTCATAAGCTTTTTTGTAAGCGCTTTCGCTTGACTTACAAGAAGTAAATGCGAGGGCAACACACAAACCCATGCCCAATACGAACAATTTCTTCATCTTTATTATTTGTTTTTTAAGTTAATATATTTCGTATGATAAATTTGGATGCAAAAATAGTAATATATAAATAGCTTTCATACGATTCCGGCTATTAAATTTTGTTAAAAGCAAACATTAACCCGTGTTTTTCGTTACATTTGTAGAAACACTAAGTATCTAAGATTATGAAAGGTTTGAACATTTTGGCTGCATTCTTGGGCGGAGCCGCAATTGGTGCAGCAGTTGGTATTCTGTTTGCTCCTGAAAAGGGTGCAGACACTCGTCAGAAAATTAAGGATATCCTTCGCGAAAAGGGCATCAAGCTGAACCGTTCGGAAATGGACGAGTTGGTAGACAAGATTGCTGCGGAAGTGAAGGATGCAGTGGACTAAATTTTGAGGCACGGATTACGCGGATTACACGGAAAGTCTGTGACAAATCAGCGTCATCCAATCAGTCGGAACGACTACGGAAACAACACGTAATGAAAACCGTGAAATCCGTGTAATCCGTGCCTTATAAAAACACATAACATCATGTTTTCAACCGATAAAACCATTGATAACCTCCAATCGCTGTTCACGGAAGTGAAGCACTACGTGGATTTGCAGAAAGACTATGTGAAACTGGACATCACACACAAGCTTACCGTGCTGCTCTCTACCCTGATATTGATTCTGATATTGGTGGTATTGGGCATGATTGCCTTGTTCTATCTTTCGTTTACCTTAGCATACGTATTGGAACCCCACGTAGGAGGACTGATGCATAGCTACGGCATCATCACCTTGGGCATCCTGTGCTTGGGAGGCCTCATCTATGCGTTGCGCCAACGACTGATTGTACGCCCGCTGACCCGTTTCATAGCCAACTTACTCCTTAACGACAAATGAGCATGAATACCACACAAGACACCCCCAAGAAGGAGATTACACTGGAGATGATCTGCCAACAGAAAGCAGAAAAGCTATCCGAAATACGGGCATCCAAACAACGAATGACCGAGCAGGCTCGTGAATTGTTCAAACCTTCCGAATCGATGAAAAGTGCCAATGCCCTGATGAGCAACTTCAGCTCGGGCGTGGCCATCTTCAATGGCGTGATGACCGGCTTCAAAATCATCAAGCGAATCCGGAACATCTTCCGACGATGACAATAACAATAAATATAAAATCTACTTACATGAAAAAGAAACTGATTGGTGTGGCAGCACTCCTGTTGTCACTGAATGTATCTGCAGCCAACGATGCTGCCTGGATGCGATATTGCTCCATCTCTCCCGATGGTACCCAAATCGCGTTCTCTTATCAAGGTGATATTTACACCGTATCGGCCAATGGTGGTAGAGCCTACCAGCTCACAACCAACCCGGCACACGATACCCGTCCTATCTGGAGTCCGGACGGACAAAGCATTGCTTTTGCCAGCGACCGCTTGGGTGGCATGGATATCTATGTAGTAAACAAAGATGGCGGTGTTCCTACCCGAATCACTACTCACTCGGGCAACGAAACACCATTGGCTTTTAAGGATAACGGACATATCCTTTTCCTTGCCAACATTCTCCCATCTGCCGATGACATGCAGTTTGCTTCATCCCAGTTCCCACAAGTATACGAAGTAAGCACATCGGGTGGTCGTCCGGTAATGTTCTCTTCTATGCCGATGGAAGACATCAGCATCTCGGCCGACGGAAAGACCTTGCTTTACCACGACAAGAAGGGATACGAAGATGCATGGCGCAAGCACCATACTTCGTCCATCACCCGCGATGTATGGATGTGCAATATGGATGGCGAACGTACCTACCAGAAATTGTCGAACTTCAATGGTGAAGACCGCAATCCGGTTTGGGCAAGTGCCGATACCTATTATTACTTGAGTGAACAGAACGGCACCTTCAATGTATTCAAGGCGAACATCAAGGGAGGTGCTCCTACTCAAATTACCAAGCACGAAAAGCATCCGGTGCGCTTCTTGACTCGTGCCAACAACGGTACGTTGTGCTATGGCTACGATGGTGCCATCTATACATTAAAGGAAGGCAGTCAGCCACAGAAGGTGAACATCAACGTGGTGAACGACAAGATTGACCGCGACATCATCCGCCAAATCAAGAGCAATGGTGCAACTCAGATTTCGGTTTCACCGGAAGGCAAGGAAGTGGCATTCATCCTTCGTGGCGATGTATATGTCACTTCTACCGAATACAAGACTACCAAGCAAATTACCAACACCCCTCAGCAAGAACGCAATGTGGATTTTGCTCCGGACGGACGCAGCTTGGTATACGCATCGGAACGCAATGGCTTGTGGCAACTCTACCAAAGCAAGATTGCCAACAAGGAAGAAAAGCTCTTTACTTACGCTACCAAGATAGAGGAAGAAAGACTTACCAACTCTCAGGTAACATCGTTCCAGCCTCAATATAGCCCAGACGGCAAGGAAGTGGCCTTCTTGGAAGACCGCAGCACCATCCGTGTCATCAACTTGGCTACTAAGCAAGTACGTACTGTGATGGACGGCAAGTACCAATATTCGTATAGCGATGGTGACCAATGGTACCAATGGAGTCCGGATAGCCGTTGGATCTTGACCAACTACATCGGTACAGGCGGATGGAACAACTTGGATGTAGCTTTGGTAAATGCATCGGGCAATGGTGAAATCCACAACCTTACTCAGAGTGGTTACAACGATTCTGGTGCCAAGTGGGTACTCGATGGCAAGGCCATGATTTGGGAAAGCGACCGTGCCGGTTATCGCAGCCATGGTAGCTGGGGTGCTCATGGCGACATGTACATCATGTTCTTCGACCTCGAAGCCTACGAACGTTTCCTCATGACCAAGGAAGAATTGGCTTTGGCAGAAGAAGCCGAAAAGGAAAAGAAGGATGAAAAGAAAGATGAAGCCGACAAGAAGGGCAAGAAAGACGACAAGAAAGCAGACGACAAGAAGAAGGACGAAGTGAAGCCTTTGACTTTCGATTTGGAAAATTGTCGCGACCGCATCGTACGCCTCACCACACATTCTTCATCGTTGGGCGATGCCGTATTGAGCAAGAAGGGCGACAAGCTTTATTATCAGGCTTCATTCGAAAAGGGTTCAGACCTCTGGTGCCAGGACTTGAAGGAAAAATCAACCAAGCTTATCTTGAAGGACATCGGCCGTGGAATGATGATTCCGGACAAGAAGGGCGAAGACTTCTATCTCTGCACTCATGGTGGCATCAAGCAAGTAACCATCAAGGACGGTAAGACTAAGCCGATTGCTTTCGAAGCCCTCTTCGACTATCAGCCGGCTAAGGAACGCGAATATATCTTCGACCATGCTTGGCAACAGGTGAAGGACAAGTTCTACAAGGAAGACATTCATGGCATCGATTGGGAAGGCTATCGTGATACTTACCGCCGATTCTTGCCAAGCATCAACAACAATTACGACTTCCAGGAACTCTTGAGCGAAATGCTTGGTGAATTGAACGGTTCGCATACTGGTGCCCGTTATTACGCTGCTGGCCCTACCCTTTCAACAGCCAACTTTGGTGTATTCTTCGACCAGGCTTACACAGGCAAGGGTTTGAAGATTCAGGAAATCATGGCCAAGAGTCCGTTTGCCAACAAGAAGTGCGATGTCACTCCGGGTTGCATTATCGAACAAATAGACGGACAGACCATCGAAGCAGGCATGGACTACTTCCCACTGCTCGAAGGTAAGGCTGGCAAGAACGTATTGCTCGCCATCTACAACCCAGCCAACGGGAAGCGCTTCAATGTAAACATCAAGGCTATCAGTGGTGGTGAACAGAATAGCTTGCTCTACAAGCGTTGGGTAGACCGCAGCCGCAAGATGGTAGATGAACTCTCGGGCGGACGCATTGCCTACGTTCATGTTCAGAGTATGGACAGCCCAAGCTTCCGCACCGTTTACAGCGAACTCTTGAGCGACAAGAACCGCAATCGTGAAGCTGTGATTGTGGATACCCGTCACAATGGTGGTGGATGGTTGCACGATGACTTGGCTACTTTGCTTAGTGGCAAGGAATACCAACGTTTCGTTCCGCAAGGCCAGTACATCGGTAGCGACCCATTCAACAAGTGGTTGAAACCATCTTGCGTTTTGGTTTGCGAAGACAACTACAGTAATGCTCACGGATTCCCATGGGTATACAAGGAATTGGGCATCGGCAAGCTCATCGGTGCACCGGTACCGGGAACCATGACTGCCGTTTGGTGGGAAACACAGATTGACCCAAGCATCGTCTTCGGTATTCCGCAAGTGGGATGTGTAGACATGCGCGGCCAATATGCTGAAAACAACCAGCTCCAGCCGGACATTGAAGTCTACAACAAGCCGGAAGAAGCATTGAAGGGTATCGATACCCAATTGGCAACTGCCGTGAAGGAAATGCTGAAAGCTGCGGATGCGAACAAGAAATAATTCTCTAAGATTTTAAACTCCAATCCCTACCAATGACCATAAATCGGTGGTAGGGATTTTTCTTTTCTCGGCACGGCCTATAAAAAACGCTTAGGCGTTTAAGATAAAACATCAAAGCGTTTTGCCTCAAATGCCTAAGCGTTTTAATTAAAGTGTATAATCAGATGGATTTTTAAAGTCTAAGCCATGATGTATGCCAACGAACCAACACTAATCACCAACCAAAGCAATACGCCTTGAACGAGCGGTTTCACTCCCACCGCCTTCAGCACATCAGTAGAAAGGGAAGCACCTATAAAGAACATGGTAATGATCAGTCCCTTTCGAGCCAATCCGGAAATGGCTTGACCTACTTGAGGAACGCCATCGAGCAAATAGGTGTTGATCAAGATGGCTACAATGAACCACAAAATGAACCAGGGGATGCTGACTTTCTTGCCTCCGCTACGGAAAATGAATGAAGTGACCAAGGCCAAAGGAATAATCCATAAAGCACGGGTAAGCTTGATGGTAGTAGCCACTTGCAAGGCTTCTTCACCGTAGGCAGCTCCGGCACCTACCACTGAACTGGTATCGTGAATGGCAATGGCAGCCCATGTACCGAACTCCTGCTGGCTCAATCCTAACCATTGGCCAAGCACCGGAAAGACAAAAAGTGCAATGGCATTAAGCACAAAGATGGTAGCAAGTGCCATGGACATATCGCTCTCCTTCGCCTTGATAACCGGTCCTACGGCTGCAATGGCACTCCCGCCACAGATAGCTGTACCCGAGCTGATAAGATACGATGTATCGCGACTCAGCTTCAGCATCTTCCGACCAATGAACATACCTATCAGCATGGTGCCTATCACGGAGATGATGGTAAACATCATCCCTTCCTTGCCCGATGCCAACGAAGCTTGGAGATTCATACCGAAACCCAACCCAACCACCGAATATTGCAAAAGCTTCTTCGATACTTTCTTGTTGAACTTGGGATAAGCCTGTCCGCATAAAAGGGCAAAAGCCAAGCCCAAGAACAAGGCCACCGGAGGAGTAACCCACGAAGCAAGCATCGACAAGCCCGGCACATAACCCAACAAGAGGCATATAGCCATCACCGAGAGAATGGCCACATAAAGAACTTTGTTATTCTTTCTGAAAAACTGTATCATATATTTATAGTATTCTATTTCCAAGTGCAAAGTTAGAGAATTTCCCGATATGTCATTCAGAGCGAAGCGAAGAATCTCGAGTGCATCCACTTTATGCTTCCGCGATCCTTCGTCGCAATGCTCCTCTGGATGACACAACAGCCCACAATCGACCACAATAGACAAAACCTATCGGCCGATAAAATCTATCTGTTGGAGCGAAACGCACTTCTCCCTACCTTTACATCAGAGAAAAACAAAAGAAAACAATAACCATTAAAACAGATAAGATTATGAAAAAGTATGTATGCACAGTTTGCAATTGGATATATGACCCAGCAGTAGGTGACCCAGATAGCGGTATCGCTCCTGGAACTCCATTCGAAGCTATTCCAGACGATTGGTCTTGCCCACTCTGCGGAGTAACCAAAGAAGATTTCGAGTTGGTGGAAGAATAAAAAAAACATGAGTCCGAGTTACCTCGGACTCATGCTATTTTATTACAATGGGAAAAGCAACAGGACGATGAACAAATTGGCAATCCAAATAATGAGGTTCATCGGGATACCGATACGGATAAAGTCTCCAAAACGATAACCGCCCGGACCATAAATCATCATGTGGGTAGGCGAACCGAGAGGAGTGGCAAAACTTGAAGAAACTGCCACCATCAACCCTATACAGAAAGTCAATGGATTGACATTCAGATCGACTGCCGTCTGATAAGCTACCGGGAAGAAAATTGCAGCCGTAGCAGTATTACTAGCAACTTCAGTAATGAAGGTAGCAACCAAACAGATACCTGCCAAAGCTACAAATGCATTACCTTCGCAAAGCGCCAAGATTCCTTGCGAGAGTGCCTCCGCAATACCTGTTTCCTGAATGGCTGTACCCAAACTGATACTTCCGGCAAAAATCATCAACATACTCCAGTCGATGCTTTCGCGAGCCTGGTCAATGGTACAGAAGCGACAAGCAAGCATGGCAAAGGCTGCAACGAAAGCGGCCTGCAACAAAGTGAGGTATCCCAATGAAGAGACAACAACCATGGCAACCATGATCAAGGATGAATACAACGTACGCATATCCGGCTTATAGAAGGAAGTATCATCCATCTCCAGCAAATTATACTTGGAATAGCTGTCGACCCTGAAATGATGCGAACATTCCAACAACAAAGTGTCACCTGCATTTATTTCTACTTCGCGAGGACTGCCTTTCATCACTCCTCCTTCGCGGGCAATGGCTACAAGCACCAAATTGTTATCTTCTTCGAACGTAGTATCGCACATGCAAGAACCAATAAACGAGCTCTTGTAGCCAACAGTAACCATTCGCAACTTGCGATTGCTTTCCACTTCGTCCAAAGAAAAGATATGATGTGTGGCATTCACCAACTGATGCTTATCACGCAAGAGCAGGATTTTTTCCACATCGCCCGAGAATATCAAGCGGTCGCCACCAAAAATAAATTCTTCATCGTCTACAGCAGTAACCACTTCGCGGTCCGCACGAATGATTTCAATCAAGTGTCCTCCATCCACTTTATCCAATCCGGCTTCCTTCACGGTCAATCCCACAAGAGAAGACATGGTAGGCACCATCAATTCAATCGTATAATCACCTGTTCCCTGCAAGGCATCCTCCGGAGATTGACGAACCGGAAGAAGATGACTCAAGGCAATAACCGACAAAACACCTACTACCAAACAGAACAAACCGACCAATGTAGGGGTGAAAATACTCAAGACAACACCTGTTTCTTTGGTATAGAAGTTTGAGATGAGCAAGTTAGGAGCAGATCCGAGAAGCGTACAGATACCACCCATGCCCGAAGCATAACTCAATGGTATCAACAACTTGGAAGGAGCGATATTCAACTTCTTGGCCCAAAGACGAACGACACCAATGAACAAAGCTACTACAGCTGTGTTATTCAAGAAAGAGCTGAGAATCGCTACCGGGAACATCAAACGAGCCAATGCCTTACGATAGGTCTTGGGCGAACCCAAACAATAGCGCACAATCCATTGCAGAAAACCGGTGTGAACCAAGCCACAGATTACCACAAACAAAACACCGATGAGCACTACAGTAGAAGAAGAGAAACCTGCCAATATGCTGCCGGCAGGAATGACACCACTGAGCAACAACAAAGCCATTCCTCCTAAAAAGACAAAATCAGAAGGTAACTTCGTGCAAATCTGCAACACAAACACCACTAATGCAACCAACACGACGAACCATGCCGCCAGACTTAGACCTAAAAACATAAAACTCTTATTAAATCTTCTTTTAATTTACCACTCCTTGATTTTTTCACTTAAATCGCAAAAATAACAAACTTTTATTTCAACAGCAAAAGAAGCTTATCTGTTAAACAACATAAAAAAGCCTATAAAATGAATCCGACAGTATTCTTTAAAAGAGCAGCAAGTGCTATCTTTATCACGTTATTTTAACTACCTTTGTGGCCAACATTTCAAAACGGATTATGGCCATTCATTATACTAAGGGAGAAGAACGTACCAACTACCTCTCGCACGGCGGAGGGATTGTATTAGGAATTGTAGTAGGCACCTTGCTACTGATCTATTGCTACCAGCATGAAAATGTATGGATGCAATGGGGTGTATGGCTATACATGTTCGGCATGTTGGGTTCTTATGTAGCTTCGACCGTATATCATGCCTGTCCGGCTCAAAGCAAGTGGAGAGAGAAACTGCGCAAATGGGATCATGCTGCCATCTATTGGCACATTGCGGGAAGCTACTCTCCCATCACCTTGGTGGCTCTTCGTGAACAAGGATACTGGGGATGGACATTGTTTGGTTTTGTCTGGCTCTGCGCCATTGCGGGTACCATCATGAGTTTCCGCAAGCTAAAGGAACACAATAACTTGGAAACCATCTGCTACGTACTGATGGGCTTGGTGGTATTGGTGGCCTTCAAGCCACTGATGGATGCAGTAAGCCCCCACGCCGTAGGTTGGATTATAGGCGAAGGGGCTTGTTATATCACCGGAGCATTGTTCTATTCGCTGAACAAACGCCCCTATATGCATTCAGTTTTCCACTTCTTTGTATTGGGTGGTTCGGTATGTCACATCCTGGCGGTATGGGACATCCTTAAAACCTTCATTTAAAGTTCGTCCGAACGGATACCCAAGGCTTGCAACACGGCATAGCCCAACATTTCCCAATGGTACTTGTCCGATGGTTCAGGAGGATTCATGCCGAGTACATGGATTGATTCCTTTCCGTCTACCTGATCGAAGATTTCAGGCAACTTGTCGCCATACTCCATTTCCGATGGAACAACTACCAAGTGCTTCACTTCCTTAGCATCGGCCACCAACTTGACTGATTCCAAGAAGAATGCCTCGCGATCGGCCATATCCGATGGTTCGAAGGTATTCAACTGGAATTCGCCCAACTGGCTCTTGAAGGCTACATCGTTCAGCTCCTTCTTCAAATCCGACGGATTGAAAGCATCCATCTTGGCATTTTCCTTATCGTACACAAAGAGTACCTGCAACACGTTTTCACCCGGCTGGATAGCAGCATCCATAGCCACACATTCCAAGAAAATAGGCAAATCGGCCTTAGGAAGTTCACGACCGATGACTTGACCGAAGTGCTGGCTCAAGTCTTTGGTTACCTTATTTATATAGGCAGCATCAATCAAGATGACTTTCTCTGCAAATTTCAGTTCGCTGTTGTTGATTATCATAGTTTTTTATTTTTAATGGTGCGAAGATACAAAAAATAGTAAGTACTCGCTTCTTTTTAAGGCACGGATTGCACGGATTAACACGGTTTTTAGTGTGTGTAAACATCCACTATTCCATTACGAGTTATTGAGCAAGCAAAAAAATCCGTGTAATCCGTGCCTAAATTAGACAACGATATGCCGCTAAATGCCAATAAGTCATATCTAAACAACCAATAACTGCCTTTTTGTCCGATTTAATACTTGGCAAACTATTTGCTGTACTTAGGTGTTCCAACATTAAAAAAAAGAAAGGAGAAAGAGATATGAATTTCAACAACTTTACGATCAAATCGCAAGAGGCGGTTCAGCAAGCCATCCAGTTGGTGCAGAGCCGTGGACAACAGGCCATCGAACCCGAACATTTGTTGGCCGGTGTGTTGAAGGTGGGCGAAAACGTGACCAACTTCCTCTTTCAGAAATTAGGCATGAATGGCCAGCAAGTGGCTTTGGTGCTCGACCGACAAATTGCTTCCCTCCCGAAGGTAACGGGTGGTGAGCCTTACTTGAGTCGAGGAGCGAACGAAGTATTGCAAAAGGCCGTAGAATATAGCAAAGGATTGGGCGATGAGTATGTTTCCTTGGAAGCGATACTCCTGGCCATCCTGAATGTAAAGGGTAATGCATCGACCATACTAAAAGATGCAGGCATGAACGAAAAGGATCTTCGAAGCGCCATCAGTGAGCTCCGTCAAGGCCAGAACGTGACTTCACAATCGAGCGAAGATACCTACCAATCGTTGAGCAAGTATGCCATCAACTTGATAGAAGCCGCACGCAACGGAAAGCTCGATCCGGTTATCGGTCGTGACGAGGAAATCCGCCGAGTGCTCCAAATCTTGAGCCGACGTACCAAGAACAACCCTATCTTGATTGGTGAACCGGGTACAGGTAAGACCGCCATTGTGGAAGGTCTGGCCCAACGCATCCTCCGTGGAGATGTGCCTGAAAACTTGAAGAACAAGCAATTGTTCTCGCTCGACATGGGTGCCCTGGTAGCCGGTGCCAAGTATAAGGGTGAGTTTGAGGAACGCTTGAAGTCGGTGATCAACGAAGTGACCAAGTCGGACGGAAACATCATTCTCTTCATCGACGAAATCCACACCTTGGTAGGTGCAGGAAAGGGTGAAGGTGCGATGGATGCTGCAAACATCCTGAAACCAGCCTTGGCTCGTGGCGAGTTGAGAAGCATCGGTGCTACGACATTGGATGAATATCAGAAGTATTTCGAAAAGGACAAGGCACTGGAACGCCGATTCCAAACCGTAATGGTGGATGAGCCGGATACGGCCAGCTCCATCTCCATCCTCCGTGGATTGAAGGAACGCTACGAGAACCATCACCAGGTGCGTATCAAGGACGAAGCCATCATAGCAGCGGTAGAGTTGAGCAACCGATACATCACCGAACGTTTCCTTCCGGACAAAGCCATCGACCTGATGGATGAAGCAGCTGCCAAGCTCCGCATGGAGCGTGACTCGCTTCCGGAAGAACTGGATGAAATAGAACGCCGATTGAAGCAGCTCGAGATTGAACGTGAAGCCATCAAGCGTGAAAAAGATGAAGCTAAACTGACTATACTGAACAAGGAGATAGAAGAACTCCGCGAACAAGAAAAATCGTACAAGGCCAAGTGGCAGAGCGAAAAGGAGCTGGTGAACAAGATCCAGCAGAACAAGCAGGAGATGGAGCACTTGAAGTTCGAAGCCGACAAGGCCGAACGTGAAGGGGATTATGGCAAGGTAGCCGAAATCCGTTATGGCAAATTGCAGGCCTTGGAGGATGAAATCAAGCACATCCAAGAGGATTTGAAGCATCAGCAAGGCGATAGTGCCATGATTAAGGAAGAGGTTACGGCCGAAGACATTGCCGATGTGGTTTCGCGTTGGACAGGTATTCCGGTAAGCAAGATGATGCAAAGTGAACGTGAAAAACTTCTCTTCCTGGAAGACGAACTGCACAAGCGTGTCATCGGACAGGATGAAGCAATTCAAGCGGTATCGGATGCCGTACGTCGTAGCCGTGCTGGTTTGCAAGATCCGAAGCGTCCGATCGGTTCATTCATCTTCCTCGGTACCACTGGTGTGGGTAAGACTGAATTGGCCAAGGCATTGGCAGAATACTTGTTTGATGACGAGAGCTTGATGACCCGCATCGACATGAGCGAGTATCAGGAGAAGCATACGGTGAGCCGACTCATCGGAGCGCCTCCGGGATATGTGGGTTATGATGAAGGTGGACAATTGACCGAAGCCGTAAGACGCAAGCCTTACTCGGTAGTATTGTTCGACGAAATCGAGAAAGCGCATCCGGATGTATTCAATGTCTTGCTCCAGGTGTTGGACGATGGACGCTTGACCGACAACAAGGGTCGCACGGTGAACTTCAAGAACACCATCATCATCATGACTTCGAACTTGGGAAGTGCATACATCCAAAGCCAGTTCGAAAAGTTGAATGAAAACAACCACGACATCTTAGTAGAAGAAACTAAGAACGAGGTGATGAACATGCTGAAGAAGACCATCCGTCCGGAGTTCTTGAACCGTATTGACGAGACCATCATGTTCTTGCCACTGAACAAGCCACAAATTGAACAGATTGTGCGCTTGCAAATCAAGGGTATCCAACGGATGCTGGCAGAAAATGGAGTGAACCTGCACCTGAGTGACATGGCCATCGACTTCCTGGCCACTGCCGGATACGATCCGGAATTCGGTGCACGACCGGTGAAGAGAGCCATCCAGCGCTACTTGCTGAACGAGCTTTCGAAGAAGTTACTCTCGTTGGCCGTAGACCGTAGCAAGCCTATCATCGTGGAACGTGATAGCGACGGACTGAAATTCAGAAACTAAAAAAAAGAGTGCCGATTGGCACTCTTTTTTTCATTCGAATTATTCTTCAGTTGTTTCTTTTGTAGCAGCAGGAACGAACTCTGTCACGCCATTGCTTACCAAGATGTTGTACCATTGGATCAACTTCTTGATGTCGCTTGTGTGAACACGGTCGCGGTCGTAAGTAGGCAACACTTCGGCCATGAAAGCATGCAATTCTTCTGCAGATGCCTTCTTGTAGTCTACTGATGCTACTGCACCGTTTTCCTTAGTCTTTACTGATTCCAACACTTCAGCCAAAGCAACTTCTTCATCGTCGGTGTACATAGCGATGTCACCCAATGAAATGACCTTATCGTGGCTATATGCAGGAACTCTCTTCTTTGCTGCGTCCAAAGTTTCAAGAATCAACATGTTCTTACCTTGAGAAATAAGTTTATACAAGCCTGGCTTTCCTGAAACTGATAAAATTGTTCTTAACATAATGTGTTTTCTTTAGTTTAATTAATTTTTGGAGAGCAAAAGTACAATTCATGTACGAAACTCCCAAATTTATTCGATTATTTTCTTTTTTTTAACTGACCAATCAAGGCAGATAGCTGGTTTTCCAACGAAAGGCTACCGTCATTGTGGATGATATAGTCGGATTTTCGGCATTTTTCCTCGTCGCTGATCTGTGCTTTCATCCGGGCACGGATTTGGGCTTCGGTAGCAGAATCGCGCTTCATGGCACGTTCCAAACGGATCTCCTCCGGTGCATAGACCATGACTACCGCATCGACCGCATCCTCGAAACCGGCTTCGAAGAGGATGGCACACTCCATGCCTACGATTTCCTGTTCTGCATGCTGATTCACCCAACGGAGAAAATCGTCCTTCACCCGAGGATGCACGATGCCATTGATACGGGCTGCATTCGCAGAATCGGCAAACAGGTAAGATGCCAACAGAGGCTTGTTCAAGACACCATCTTGATAGACCTCCTCTCCTAACAATGCCACCAAATCGCGACGGATTCCTTCATCGGAAAGCATGAGGCGCTTGGCTTCATCGTCCGTATTGTATATAGGAATACCCCCGGCTTGCAACATGGCCGATACAAACGACTTTCCGCTTCCGATGCCACCGGTAATAGCTATACTAATCATTGAATACTATTTTTTGCTCGATGATATAATCAATTTCTTGCGGACTGATGCGGGCATAATTGATATTGGCCGGTGAGCGCATCAAGACTGGCTTGCATTTATCGCCAGCATTTTCACGCAACTGGTTATAGTCAATGACCACCACAAAATCGTCGGCCGTAACGCTCTTGAACTGGCTCAAGCCAATCTGGAAGGTTACATGCACCTTCGAAGGGAAAGTACGCAAGACTTTGTCTTCGGGAAAATTGATTCCCACCACCGGTACTTCTACGGTCTTCTCGGAATACACATCCACCAAGAAAGTGATGTCGCTATAAAGAGGCATGAACCTTGCTCCCTTTACCGGCATCAATCCTGCCCGATGACGGGTGGTGTCTGACATGTGCTCAATGTACAACGGCTCCGTATAGGCAGCAGTAATGGTATCGAATATCTCCTTAGGAGCATACACCATAACCGAATCGGGCGTAAAAATGGTATCCGATATGTAATACTGACGCTCAGCCTTCACTTCTCCACGCAAACGCACCGGCACTTTCTTACCTTCGCCTCGGGCATAGAAAATTTCCAAGGTATCTGGCTTGATGGCAACCAGCTTAGTCGATTGGTTCAACTGGCTGGCCACTCGCTTGCCCAAGGTATTCGAAAGAATGCGAATCTGATTGCCCTTATCTTGATATTCCTCGAAATCGAGCGTCAAAGGATACATGGTCTGACCCAAGAAATAATTGACCAGAACGGTTCCACGATCCTTTACTCCCAACTTCAGTTCAGAAGGAAGCTCGGAAGTGAGCACCACATTTTCGGGCACGTTCTTCAATCGCAAAGGCATGGAGAGTTCCGTCTCGTAATCATCGTTGAGCACCTGGAGTAACCAGAAGAAGAAGGAAACGAATACAAAGAACAGAAAAATCAGAAATTCCCTGCTCTTCTTTGTGAGCAGGAAACTTCTGATTTTTTCCAAGGTCCGTAAATATTGTACACGTATGTTCTGTTTGTCGAACATAGTCCTCTATTTTTTACTTTGCTTGTTGTTGAGTAGCAGCAGCATCGGCATAGATTGAATTCTTGTCGATACGGATCTTCACACCCGATGCAATTTCCAATGTTACCACGTTGCCTTCAATAGACTTTACCTTGCCATAGATACCACCGGCTGTAATTACATCCTGACCCATCTGCAAGTTATTGCGGAAGTTCTGGATTTCCTTCTGCTTCTTGTTCTGCGGACGAATCATGAAGAAGTACATGATAGCGAAGATAGCCACCATCATGATCATGAAAGATCCGTCGAAGCCGCCCTGTGCCTGCAAGTATACAAATGCTAAATTCATTGTTTCTAATTTTTAGTAAGTTATTAATTCTTTGTCAATTTGTTTTCTTTCTTCAACTGGTTTACGATACCGTCCAATGTACCGTTGATGAAGCTACCACTCTTCGGAGTGCTGTAAAGCTTCGCAATTTCCAGATATTCATTCAACGTAACGCTCACCGGAATGTTCGGGAAGCTGAGGATTTCTGCCAATGCAATCTGCATGATGATGACATCCATGAAGGCTACACGGTCGAGATCCCAGTTACGGGTGTTTTCGCTGATGAGATGACGATAGTAATCGGCATTCAAGATGGTGCGACGGAACAATCGGCGTGCGAAGTCCTGATCTTCCTCATCCTTGAATTCCGGAAGCAATTCCTGGTTGGCACCATTCTGCTCTTCGAAACGCTTGATGGTCTTCAACACGAATGTATCGACAATTTCCTTATCATCGTTCCAATACAAGCTCTGGTCTTCCAATACCTGATCCAATTCATCGTTATTGAAAATCATACGCTTGTAAAGCTTGCGCCACAATTCACGATCTTCTTCATAAGAAGAAGTT
>JAFYWH010000125.1 GCA_017558175.1 Bacteroidaceae bacterium | reverse complement strand
AATTGACAGGCCTCGCTGCTGGCGGTATGATCCACTTGATCAACTCTGGAGCTACTACTCTCGACGCTACTGGTGCTAGTACAAACGCTGCAGGCGACCCTTGCATGAAGCCAGCTTGGGAAATGACTGAAGCTGACGTGGAAGGCTGCTTGAAGAACACTAACTGGATGCCAGCTGACCGTGACTACTTCCGCGGTGGTGGTTTCTCTTCTAACTTCTTGTCAAAGGGTGGCATGCCTGTTACTATGTCTCGTTTGAACCTCATCAAGGGCCTCGGTCCTGTCCTCCAGATTGCAGAAGGTTGGACTGCTGATGTAGATCCAGAAATCCACGAAGTATTGAACATGCGTACTGACCCTACATGGCCAACTACATGGTTCGTTCCTCGCTTGGATGAAACTAAGGCTCCGTTCAAGGATGTTTACTCTGTAATGAACGCTTGGGGTGCTAACCACGGTGCTATCAGCTACGGTCACATCGGTGCAGACTTGATTACTCTATGCTCTATGCTCCGCATCCCTGTATGTATGCACAACGTTCCTGAAGATGCTATCTTCCGCCCAGCTGCATGGAATGCATTCGGTATGGATAAGGAAGGTGCTGACTACAGAGCTTGCCAGAACTACGGACCGATTTATAAGTAAGATTCATAAATGAAGAACTAAGAATGAAGAATGAAGAATTTCCATTCGGACGGATTCTTTATTCTTCATTCAAAATAATTCTTCATTCTTCATTCATCATTCTTAATTTAAAATATCATGATTACAGACCTCCATATAGAAGAATTCTTGAAACAAGCACACCGCTATGGTAACGAAAAGCTGATGTTGTGCAGTAGTGGTAATCTTTCTTGGCGTATTGGCGAAGAAGCCCTCGTATCGGGTACAGGTTCATGGGTGCCTAATCTCCAAAAGGAAAAGGTATCTATCTGCAACATCGAGACAGGTACTCCTATCAATGGCGTGAAGCCATCGATGGAAAGTACATTCCACCTCGGTATCCTCCGTGCTCGTCCGGATGTGAATGTGGTTCTCCACTTCCAGTCGGAATATGCTACTGCTGTAGCTTGCATGAAGAACAAGCCGACCAACTTCAACGTAACTGCTGAAGTACCTTGCCACGTAGGTAAGGAAATCCCTGTAGTACCTTACTATCGTCCGGGGTCTCCTGAATTGGCTGCTGCTGTAGTAGAAGCCATGAAGGACCACAACTCTATCCTCTTGACCAACCACGGCCAGGTAGTGTGCGGTAAGGACTTCAACCAAGTAATGGAACGTGCTACCTTCTTCGAAATGGCTTGCCGTATCATCGTTCAGAGCGGTGGCGACTATAGCGTGCTTACTCCTGAAGAAATCGACGACTTGGAAATCTACGTATTGGGCAAAAAGACTAAATAAGACTGCATGGCTCAATCGAACAAACAATCCATTATCAGTAAGGACGGGGTCAGCTATCTGATTCCGTTCATACTCATCACCTCATGTTTCGCATTGTGGGGATTCGCCAACGACATCACTAACCCGATGGTAAAGGCCTTCTCCAAAATCTTCCGCATGAGTGTGACGGACGGTGCTTTGGTACAGGTGGCCTTCTACGGAGGTTACTTTGCCATGGCCTTTCCGGCTGCCATGTTCATCCGCAAATACTCTTATAAGGCAGGTATCTTGATGGGGTTGGGTATGTACGCCATCGGTGCGTTGCTCTTCTTCCCGGCCAAGATGACCGGCGAATACTATTCGTTCCTGTTGGCTTACTTTATCTTGACTTGCGGTCTCTCATTCCTCGAAACCAGTGCCAATCCATACATCCTCTCCATGGGCGATGAAGCAACAGCTACCCGCCGATTGAATCTGGCTCAATCGTTCAACCCGATGGGTTCCTTGCTCGGCATGTACGTAGCAATGAACTTCATCCAGGCCAAGCTCAGTCCGATGGAAACGGACGAACGTGCCTTGCTCTCGGGTGACGAATTCGAAGCCTTGAAGCAATCGGATTTGGGCGTATTGATTGGTCCTTACTTGATTATCGGTTTGGTCATTGCAGCCATGTTCCTGGTTATTCTCTTTACCAAGATGCCGAAGAACGGTGACCAGTCGAAGGAAATCAACTTTGGTCCTACCTTGAAGCGTATCTTTGGAATCAAACGCTATCGCGAAGGGGTGATTGCCCAGTTCTTCTATGTAGGTGCCCAAATCATGTGCTGGACATTCGTTATCCAATATGGTACACGCATCTTCATGGCCGAAGGTATGCCTGAACGTGAAGCGGAAGTATTATCACAAACATACAACATCGTTGCGATGGTGATTTTCTGCTGTAGCCGTTTCATCTGTACCTTTATGCTCCGTTTCCTCAATGCAGGTAAGTTGTTGGGTATTTTGGCGGTGGCAGCATGTGTATTCACTTGCGGTGTCATCTTCTTCCAGGACATTTGGGGTATGTACTGCCTCGTAGCCGTTTCGGCATGTATGTCGCTCATGTTCCCTACCATCTACGGTATTGCCTTGCAAGGCTTGGGCGATGATGCCAAGTTCGGTGCAGCAGGCTTGATTATGGCCATTCTCGGTGGTTCGGTATTGCCTCCTATGCAAGCAAGCATCATCGATATGGGCACATTTGCCGGTATGCCGGCTGTGAACGCTTCGTTCGTTCTCCCATTGATTTGCTTTATTGTCATAACGATTTATGGCTATCGATCGTATCTGAGAAGCAAGTAACACAATAAAAAAAGGATGTGCTCGGCACATCCTTTTTTTATATATATCAATCAGCAATCAAGTTAAACTCAGCTCCACTTGCGTAGTCATTACCACGCTGCTCGCTGAGAGCACGGAAGCGGATGTAACGAGCTTTGACTGGTTTGTCGAACATCACCTTGTGTGCTTCACCAGTACGTTCGAAGCTTCCCTTCAAGACCGGTTCACCCCACTCCTGACCATCCTGACTTACATAGATTTCATAATCCTTGATGTAGCCATTGTAACTATCCATACGCGGTGTGTAGATAAAGCCCTTCATGTTCTTTACGGAAGCAGCATCGAAATCTACCCAGTGCGGATACTTCGCCAATGTCACGCTATACATGGTATGCCAAATAGTCGAAGTTTCACCATCTGTCAAATGAGCCGCATCGCCTTCACGAGGCTCCTGACTGCTGGCATATACTACCTGCAAAGGTACGTTATCGATACGTTCCAACTGGTTCACGAAAAAGAGTTTCGGATTATCCTTATACCATACCTTAAGTTCACCACCTTCGCGGAGATTCAAAGGTTCTGTGTATTCCTTACCCTTCTTGGCACCGTTCAGACTGTACATAATGATACGGTTTGCATCGGCACTTGAAAGAGCAGTAACACCTTCCTTATCACGGTTTACTATAATTGGAGTCTCGCCCGAAGCAGAAATCTTTACCGCCTTTTCGATCGAAGCAATACTTGCCAATGGACGGATAATGAAACCGAAATTACGGATAGCCGCCTTAGCACGGTCGTGTACCAACGGAGCACCTTGACCACAACTGTTACCACCCAGACCCGTTACCTTCGCATCGAGATGCAAATAAATACCGTCGCCAGCCGGGAGCTGATAAGGATGACCTGCTTCGGTAATATCCATTTCACTCCAAGGAAGAGCAGAAGCCGACATAACACCATCTGCTATGAACGCAGCACCTTGTCCCTTCGCATCGGTCAAAGCAGCCCAGCGTACCTCTTCGTGATTACCCATGGATTGTGGCTTACCCAAAACGATTTCATCGCCCACCTTCTGACGGAAGATTTCAATGTTTTGACCTACCTTGCGGTCGTTGAAATTATCAATCGGGCCACGACCATAATAAGTGAAGTCTACATATTCCTTCGGCAACTTCATGGTATAACCCAAACGAGCCAAATCGGTAGTCGGCTTGTTAGAGTTGACAGAGCTTTGCAACTCGATAGAACCATCCGGATAAACGGTCCAAATCTGGTTGGTAGTAAACTTGAAGTCATCTGCACCGAAAGGTTTTGATTCATTGTTTACAATCTTGTATGTATCTTCCGGATTGCGGTCGCGGTTGCTGTATTGGTTCTTGGCACCATATGGAGCCTGACTCTCTACTGTAAACGAAAGCATCACACGACCATCCTTGGTTTCTACCTTATTCCAATCGGCCACCTTGTGAGACAAGTTGTGCAAGCCATATTGGAACCACTTGTAATCTGCCCAGTTGTCGTTACATACCGGAGCACGGAAGCCATCCAACTTCGGTCCGTTACCTTCAGCAATCAGCGTCTTGTCACCATAAACAAGGCTATAGATAGAGCCGGTCTTTGCATCGAACTTCGCAGTAAAGTCCTTTCCATTCACCACAATAAGGTCGCCTTCCGAAACAGCCTTCAATGCTTCACCAGCAGCAACCGATGCTACAGTAGCCACACCTTCAGCAGCCTTGACAGCCAATTGTTCTTCCATTTGCGCATAGCCTTGCTTAGCCCATGGCATATCGGCACCCAAGAGGAACTGTACCTTCACAAAGTATTCGCCTTGAGCATCGAGTTCTGCAAAGTTATACGGCAAAGTCATCACCTGCTTGCCACGAGGAGCTACCGCCATGCGAGGACCTTGCACTGGGGCATTCTGCTGTACACAAACGCCATCCTTCCAAAGCGACCATACAATCTGATAATCGTTCAATGGTACAAAGTAGTTTTCATTGAAAACTTCAATCTTGCCTTGCTTGGCATCCAGCATCTTTACATTTACATTCTGGTATACCTTCTTTACTTCGTAGTATTGAGGCTTGCCTGTGAGGTCCGGCATAACGACACCGTCCATACAGAAGGTACCATCGTTCGGCTTGTCACCGAAGTCGCCACCATAACCGAAGAAACGGTCGCCTGTCTGCTTGTCGTAGTTATAAAGACCATGGTCTATCCATTCCCAGATAGCACCACCGATGAAGAAGTTGGTAGTTTCCATCGCATCCCAGTAATCCACCAAGTTACCGCAAGCATTACCCATGGAGTGAGCATACTCTGAAATGTGATACGGATACTTGATGTTATACTTACCAGTAACCGCACCTTGCACCCAAGCAATAGACGGATATTGGTTGGAACCTATATCGACAATGTTGTTGTTACGTTCGTACTGCACCGGACGGCTTTGGTCGAATGCCTTGATGGCATCGTAAGCAGCCACAAAGTTATCGCCAGGACCAGCTTCGTTACCCAAGCTCCACAAACATACCGACGGATGGTTGATGCGGGCATGTACCATTTCCATGTTACGGGCAATGTGTGCATTCTTCCATTCTACCGGATGCGAAGTACTTTCCTTACCATAATAATATTGATGGCTTTCGATGTTCGCTTCATCTTCCAAATAGATACCATACTTGTCGCACAAGTAATACCAATATGGAGCACATGGATAGTGAGAGTTACGTACATGGTTGATGTTCGCACGCTTCATCATCATCACTTCTTCGGTCATGCGTTCGCGAGTAATGTAGTGCCCCAACTGAGGATCTGTTTCATGACGGTTTACACCCTTCATCTTGATAGGCTTGCCATTCAAGTAGTAATAGCGACCAGCCAAACCGAATTCGTCCTTATCCGCCGGAGTATCCTTGATTTCGATTTCGCGGAAACCAACGGTAGTCGAGAAAGTTTCGACAGTACGTCCTTTCTTGTCTTTCAACTCACCTACCAACGCATAACGATATGGCTTTTCAGCATTCCAAGGCTTTACAGATGTACCGGCATCAAGTACTGCACTCACCTGCTTTACATCGCCAGGAAGAAGTTGTTCCACCGGAACATTCACTGCTACATCTTTTACCAATGTATTTTCGTCGCTATACAAGCCAAACTCATACAATGAGAAGTTCAAGGTATAATCCTTCACTTTCTTCTTGTCGAGGTTACGAAGTGTAGCGGTAAGATTCAACTTCGCATTTGTATACGTATCATCGTAATCCGGCATGGCTACGATGTCCTGTACCTGTACGTTTGGCTTAGAAACCAACGAAACGCTACGGAAGATACCCGGCAAACGCATCATGTCCTGCGATTCCAAGAACGATGCATCGCAAATTCTGTAAACTT
>JAFYWH010000124.1 GCA_017558175.1 Bacteroidaceae bacterium | reverse complement strand
GTTGTTCTTCAATTCCACGCCCATCTGTGCATAGTCGTACACTGCACCAAGGCCATCATAAATTTCGCTTGAAGGGAACACGAAACCATATTCCTTACAGTGCGAAACGAGTTTCTTAAAAACGTCTTCTTGTGCCATTTTTCTTTCCTATATTTATTTATTATTGCTTACTAATTACCTCCCCCTTAAGAAGGGGGCAAGGGGGATGTAACATCCGCAAGGGTAAACATTACTTAAGAAACATGTCCTAAGGAACATCCCCCTGCCCCCCTTCACAAGGGGGAGACATTACAATTTCTCTCCATATTTCGGTTCACTTTCCCGAAATAAAGTGCAAAGTAAATGATTTTTTTCGGAAAAAGTCGTATTTTTGTGTGCATATCATGAGAACATTAAGGAAATTAAATAAATATGAGCGACGAAAAGCCCATATTTCACCCTTGTTCCACCCGACCTGTTGATTAGAAATTAAATCGCACAGAAGCCACTATATTGCTCTTTCTTAAGGGGAAAGAAACGCTTGTCGAACTCAAATTGCCGAAACTTACATTTTCATACATGTCCTTATTCAGAAAGTTTTGCCAAACTACTTCCAAATCCCAGAGTTTCGATTTATAATTAACTTTTGCATCCAGAAAGAAACAACGGTCAGCATCCGTTCCTTCGGTTTTATTCCAACTATATTCGCCGGACAAGGAAAAGAAAAATTTAGGAACCGGTATTACATATATCCCCATAATACCAGCCAAATGCCTGCTATTCCTTTCCTCATTCCGACCATCATCGTACCACGTAGTCAAATAGTTAAGTTTTCCGTTTACATTCAACCACGAAGCTACCTTGCTATCAAAATTCATTTGATATTGATAAGAATCCGTATCCCACGGAAAAAGTTGTCCCTGCTGGAATCTGGACAAAGTAGAGTTGGTGTACGACCCTGACACACCGACACTTGAGCGCAAGGCATCCACAAACTTTGACAATGACGCATGGACAATCTTCTGCTTCCGCTCATTGGAAAACGGAGCTGTATAATTCAGTATATAGTCATCGGCAAAAGCAGTACCCGAAACTACATTGACATCCATCTCCCGATAGGTGGCAGATAGATTGAAGAACAAGGCATCAATATCATTCCGATAAGTCAAACGCATGGTATAGGTATCGGAATTCCGTCGCTCCAGAATGCCGGAACCTACACCTACATACTGATAATTCTGCATGACCGGCACATCGGCAAAATCAAGCACATCACCCAACTGGCGTTTGTGCGAATAGTTCAACGAAGCTTTCCAATCGTCCGTCACATCATAGCGGAACAGAAAATCGGGCTCCACGTTCCAGAAATCCATCCGTTTATCGTCCTTCGTCTTGTAATCCACATCGTACACATGGTATGAAAATGGCACTCCCAGACGGACAAACACCCTATGCGCCTTGTCATTATAGGTATATTGGGGCGAAAGTGAAAAGACATAATTATGGTTGTTCAAATCATTCTTCACCCCATAACCTGCTTCCTCCATCGTCACGCTATTGTTTTCGGACTGATAACCGTCTACAACCGCCTTCAGAAGAGCACCCAAGGCAAAGCTCGACTTGCGGTACGAGTAAGAATAACTCCCCCCATGCTGTGTGTAAAGCGTTCCCCTTTCGGCTTTCTGGCTGAGCAACCCTATACTTTCTGCATCGGCCGACTGTACCTTCATCTGTTGTGGTTGGTTGAGATAGCGTACATACGAATGGAAGTTCAGTGTGTTCCGCTCCACTTTCTTGATGACTTTCAGATTGTTCTGTACAGCCAACGTGGGCATCCGCAAGTGCTGATTCCTCGATACATCATTCGTTACCAACTGATAATCATGGTATTGCCAGTCGGCATAAGCCTCCATCTTATTGTCCACATAGAGTTTTTCCTTGTTCGATTCTGCTTCTACCACCATCGAAAGCTTGTTTCTCCGGATGCCCGACGCATTGTCCTCCATTGACAAGTAATGCTCATTCCCCGGCAGGAAATAATCCTGCGAGGTATGCATTTCCTGTTTGTTTTTCTCATTCAAGAACGAACCCGACGCACGCCATTGCACCGCACTTTTCCCCCACAACTGGTTATAATTGAACAAATGGGAAGTATTGGACACATACCGTTCCGGTTCGACAGGAAGCATCCGCAAGATGATACCGGAAAACAAGTTGGACGGGGCAGTGGGGAGTCCGACACTTACATCGTCCATAGCAATGGCTTCACCGGCTTCCAGTTCCGCAAACGTATGCCCTACATTATTACCCTTATACGAAAAGAGTGCCTGTTTCTTGGGAGCTACCGAGAGTCCGAACAAGTCGGCTTTCCACAGCAGTTGGTCTTTCATTCCTCCCAATCCTCCTTCCACATACCCGATGGGGCGAATCCGTTTCTTTTCTTTCAGCACCAGATTGAGAGCCGACTGTCCGGTTGTATTGTATTTACCCAAAGCCTTGATGGGTTGATGCCCTTCAAGCACCTGTACCGTACTGACCGCATCGGCAGGCACGCTGGTCGTAGCCAGACCATACTTCTTCCCCAGCAAATCGAGTCCTTCAATATAAAACTTATTGATGGGCTTGCCCATATACTTCACTCCCCCATTCTCCGAGACCGAGATGCCCGGCATCTTCCTCAGCACATCCGCAATGGAGCGGTCTTGCTGCATCTTGAAACTGGTCACATTGTAGGAAAGGGTATCACCGGTTTTCTCGATGACACGAGGCTTGACATGGACTTCTTTCAACTTCACCGCTTCGGGTTGAAGTACGAAGTCCTTCCGGAGCGTGCGGTTAGCTATTTTCAGTTCTACAGTCTTGTATCCTAAATAATGAACGGACAGGAACACTTCCGGCAAAGAGCTTTTTATCTTTACCGAATAATCCCCGTCCTTATCAGTGGTTGTATATGCTATCAATTGTTTTTTGTCGTTCATTACTTTCACAATGGCCTTGTCTAATGCCTCCTTGGTTTCGGCATCGGACACCCTTCCACTAACTACCGCCTGGGGTAAGATTTGAATGGAATAGAAACAACATAAAAACAGCAGACAGAAACGCATTACCAATCAAGTTCTTTAGGTGTATAGGGAGGACGGTACTTGCCTTTATTCAGTTCGCTGGCCAACACCCATTCGCCGTTCGATGTTCTGATTTTCGCATTAGGGTCATTGGCATGTAGAGCGTTGGGGTCTTCTTCTGCACGCTTTTTTGCCTTATGATATTTTATATAAGTAGTCTTCTTAACTTCCGTTTTTATAGATATTGGAGATTTCCACGTTGGCTGATATAGTGCCGTACAAAGCCAATAATAATCTTTTGCCATTTCCCTAACTTTCAATATCAATCCAGGTAATCCATGAAATTTCCATGGACCATCATCAACAGGAATATCGGGAGCATACCAAGCCGTATAAGTACGTCCGCGGAATTCACATGTAGCCTTTCCGCAGACATAACCCAATATCGTATCCGTATTTTCCGACACAATCGTCCAATTCATATTGGGCATTTCTTCATTATACTTATAAGTTTTTATTACAATATTATCTAAAACGGTATTATTTCCTTCCGGGAAATTTTTAAAAACCTGTTCATAATAATATCGTTTAGCAATTCTAGCCCGAGACATTTGATTCGCAAAAATAACCATCTTATTCAAACCGGATTTCATTTCTGAAAAAGTTGCAGAATCATTCTGGAAGCAAAGATAATCGCAGAACTTAGAAACTTTTTCCCCTATTTGCAAAATCATTTCATGCGTACGATATTTCTTTTCATCAGCACTAGCATCACGAACAGCCCATATTTTATAATGGGCACATAGTTTTGCGTAATCTATCGTATCGTGCGAAGACATCACAGGCATGGACTCATCCCCCCCTGTCACTTGTTGAGAATATCCCAACAAAGCCAAGATGGAAAACAACAAGGACAAACAAACACGTTTATTCATAAAAATTCAATTTATTAAAAACATCTCGAAAATATCCGCAAATATATAAAAAAAACAAGGGAGACAAGGCTAAAGCAGAAAAAATCCCTTTAAGAGAAGAAGTTGGACAAAGAAGTACGACGAAGCTATAGATATTCCAGATTTTGATATTTATGTAGAAATTTATACTTGGTAAATCCGATAAAAAACTTTATTTTTGTCCTCATATCATGAGAACATTAAGGAAATTAAATAAATATGAGCGACGAATACCTTGAAAAAGAAGACCAACATTCGGATTATAAACCTGTAGACGCCAAGAAGGAAGGAGTGAAGCACCAGCTCACCGGCATGTACCAGAACTGGTTTCTGGACTATGCATCGTACGTAATTCTGGAGCGTGCCGTGCCCCATATCAACGACGGACTCAAGCCCGTACAGCGACGTATCCTGCACTCCATGAAGCGTCTGGACGACGGACGATATAATAAGGTGGCCAACATCGTGGGCCATACCATGCAGTTCCACCCGCACGGCGATGCCTCCATTGGCGATGCACTCGTACAACTCGGGCAGAAGGACTTGCTGATAGATTGTCAGGGTAACTGGGGGAATATCCTCACGGGCGACGGGGCAGCTGCTCCGCGTTACATCGAAGCACGACTCTCGAAGTTCGCGCTCGACGTGGTGTTCAACCCGAAGACCACCGAATGGCAGGCTTCTTACGACGGACGAAACAAGGAACCCATCACGCTTCCCGTCAAGTTCCCGCTCCTCCTCGCTCAGGGAGTGGAAGGGATTGCCGTGGGCCTTTCATCGAAGATTCTTCCGCACAACTTCTGCGAACTTTGCGATGCCTCCATTGCCTATTTGCGCAAGGAGGAATTCCAGCTATATCCGGACTTCCAGACGGGCGGTTCCATCGATGTATCGCGCTACAACGATGGCGAACGCGGTGGTGTGGTAAAGGTCCGTGCCAAGATTAACAAGGTGGACAACAAGACTTTGGCCATCACCGAGATTCCTTATGGCAAGACGGTGACTGGTGTGTGCGACTCCATCGTCAAGGCCAGCGAAAAGGGCAAGATCAAGATCCGCAAGGTGGAGGACTTGACCTCGGCCAAGGTGGAAATCCTCGTACATCTGGCTCCGGGTGTATCGTCGGACAAGACACTGGACGCACTCTATGCCTTCACGGACTGCGAGGTAAGCATCTCGCCCAACTGTTGCGTAATCGACGAGAAGAAACCGCACTTCCTCACCGTGAGCGATGTGCTCCGCAAGTCGGCCGACAATACCCTCGGACTCCTCCGCAAGGAACTGGAAATCCGCCGGGGAGAGTTGCTCGAAAGCCTGCACTTCTGCTCGCTGGAAAAGATATTCATCGAAGAACGTATCTACAAGGACAAGAAATTCGAACAGGCGGAGAACATGGATGCCGCATGCGCACACATCGACGAACGCCTCACTCCATACTACCCTCAATTCGTGCGTGA
This sequence comes from Bacteroidaceae bacterium, assembly GCA_017558175.1. Lineage (GTDB taxonomy): Bacteria > Bacteroidota > Bacteroidia > Bacteroidales > Bacteroidaceae > Phocaeicola. Next base: position 8,230 of record JAFYWH010000124.1, on the reverse strand, counting down.
GGTGACCAAGGAAGACATCCTGCGCCTCATGGAAATCAAGATGGCACGCATCCTGAAGTTCAACAAGGACAAGGCCGACGAGAACATTGCACGCATCAAGGAAGAAATAGAGGAAATAGACTACAAGCTGGCTCACATCGTGAACTATACCATCGACTGGTACGAGATGCTGAAGAACAAGTATGGCGAGAACTATCCGCGCCGTACCGAGCTCCGCAACTTCGACACCATCGAGGCAGCCAAGGTGGTGGAAGCCAACGAGAAACTGTACATCAACCGCGAGGAAGGCTTCATAGGAACCGCCCTGAAGAAGGACGAGTTCGTGGCCAACTGCTCGGACATAGACGATGTCATCCTCTTCTACAAGGACGGACGCTACAAGGTGGTACGCGTGGCGGACAAGCTCTTCGTGGGCAAGAACGTGCTGCACGTGGACGTGTTCAAGAAGAACGACAAGCGAACCATCTACAACGTGGTATACCGCGACGGCAAGGGCGGTTTCTACTACATGAAGCGCTTCAACATCACCTCCATCACCCGCGACCGCGAGTACGATGTAACGCAAGGCAACCCGGGCTCACGCATCGTATACTTCACCGCCAACCCGAACGGCGAGGCCGAAGTCATCAAGGTGACCCTCAAGCCGAATCCGAAAATCAAGAAGATAGCCTTCGAAAAAGACTTCAGCGAAATCGGCATCAAGGGACGACAGTCCATGGGTAACATCCTCTCGAAGAACGATGTACACAAGATTGTACTGAAACAACGTGGCGGCTCTACCCTGGGCGGACGAAAGGTATGGTTCGACCCGGATGTGCTCCGTCTGAACTACGACGAGCGTGGCAACTACCTGGGCGAATTCCATAGCGACGACCTTATCCTTATTATTATGGAGAACGGTGACTTCTATACCACCAACTTCGACCTGAACAACCACTACGAGCCGGGCATCCGCATCATCGAGAAGTTCGACCCGAACAAGGTGTGGAGTGCTGCCCTCTACGACGAAGACCAGCAGGGCTATCCGTACCTCAAGCGATTCACCTTTGAGGCTACGAACAGGAAGCTGAACTTCCTGGGCGAGAACAAGCAGAGCCAGCTCATCCTGCTCACGGATGTGGTGTATCCGCGCATCGGGGTAACCTTCGGAGGCAACGACGTGTTCCGCGAAGCCCTCGACATCGATGTGGAAGAGTTCATCGGCGTGAAGAGCTACAAGGCCAAGGGCAAGCGTATCACCACGTTCAAGGTGGACAAGATACACGAACTGGAACCTATCCGCTTCCCGGAAGAGACCGAACCCGTAGAAGAAGAAACCGAAGAACCGGCCATCGAAGATCCGGACCATGGCAAGAGCGACTCGGACATTCTGGATGAACTGACCGGACAAATGAAATTGTTTTAACCGCCATACCCTCTCCCCTCTTGAGAGGGGATAAAGGGGTGTGTTAGAATACATTTACACATGTGCACTACACACCCCCTACCCCCTCTCAAAAGGGGAAAAGAAAACATATAAGCAAAATGAACAAACCCCTACTAACCCTACTCTTTCTAATCCTCCTAAGCCCCCTAAGCATCCATGCCCAGAAGGATAGCATCATTACCCGCGCTACCCTCTACGGGATAGGCCATACCAACCAACTGGACACCTACCTCTCACCCATGGAATACACGGGACCGGAGTTGCGCATCCTTCGCGAGAACATGCGTAAATCCAAGTGCTTGGAAGGCAAGCTAATGCGACAGAGCATGTTCCAGGCCAACGTATCCATGCTGGGCAACAAGGCAGGCACCGGAAGCGAATTCTCTTTCTTGGCCAACTGGAACTTGGCATACCTTTACCAATTTCCCATCGACAACCAGCTGAAGTTCCTGGTGGGTCCGCACATCGACCTGAACGGAGGCATGATATACAATTTCCGCAATTCCAACAATCCGGTGAACGCCAAGGCATACGCCAACCTCGGTGCATCGGGCATGGCCATGTATCAGTTCCGCATCAAGGAGCATCCTTTCATGCTTCGCTATCAGCTGAACCTCCCGCTCATCGGCCTGATGTTTTCACCCGAATACGGGCAGCCTTACTATGAAATGTCCTTGTCCAAAGATTGGGGGAAGAACATCTGCTTCACCTCCTTGCACAACCAGCCTTCCGTGCGTCAGTTCCTCAGCGTGGACTTCCCCATCCGGAAGACTTACTTGCGCCTGGAGTATGTATGCGATATCCAGCAAGCCAAGGTAAACCACTTGAAGAGCCATGCATGGAGCCATGCGTTCATGATAGGTTTTGTTAGACATTTCCAGTCAGTCAGTCAATCAGTCAAATAAATATGAAAAGAATCCTTCTGTATATATTGCCCTTGTTCCTTTGGGCATCCTGCATCACCGAAGACATTCAGGACAACACCCCACAAGGCAATTTCGAAGCCCTGTGGCGCACCATCGACACCAAGTATTGTTTCCTCGACTACAAGCACGAGGAATATGGCCTCGATTGGGATGAAGTATACCGCCAATACAGCAATCGCCTGACCAAGGACATGACCAAGAAGCAGCTCTTCCAAGTCCTGGCCGAGATGCTGGAAGAACTCCGCGACGGGCATGTGAACCTCGTGGCCGCGCACGAAACCTCGCAATACCGCGAATGGTACGACAACTATCCGGCCAACTTTGTAGATACCATCCAGCGCATCTACCTGGGCAAGGACTATGTCATGGCCGGAGCGTTGAAATACAAGATTCTGGAAGACAACATCGGGTACATTTATTATGGTAGCTTCAGCAGTGCCATTGGCGAAAGCAATCTGGACGAGGTGCTGAACGAGCTTTCCATCTGCGACGGACTCATCCTCGATGTCCGCAACAATGGAGGCGGACTGCTCACCATGTCCGATCGGCTGGCTGCCCGATTCACCAACGAACGGGTGCTCACCGGCTATCTGTGCTACAAGAAAGGCCCCGGACACAACGATTTCTCATCGCCCGAGCCCATCTATGTAGAGCCTGCCATGGACCGTGTACGTTGGCAAAAGCCGGTGGCTATACTCACCAATCGCCGCTCGTATAGCTCGACCAACGACTTTGTGGGCAAGATGAAGGCCATGCCTCAAGCCACCATCATCGGCGACAAGACTGGTGGAGGGTCGGGCCTCCCCTTCTCGTCCGAACTGCCCAATGGCTGGTCTGTCCGTTTCTCGGCCTCGCCCATGTATGCTCCGGACATGAGCCATCAGGAATTCGGCATCGAACCCGACATACCGGTAAACATGACCTCCGAAGACATGCATCAAGGCAAGGATACCATTATAGAAACTGCCCGTAAACACCTTAAAGACAAGAAAAAATGATACAGAAAGACCGCTTAGTTTGGTGCGATGCCCTCCGTTTGCTCGCATTCTTCATGCTTTTGTGTTGCCATGCAGCCGACCCATTTTATGCAGCTGCAGCCTATGCCACCTCCGGTGCCTCCGTCGATACGGAACTGATGCAATGGGGTTTCCGTTGGGGTTCCTTGGTTCGTCCATGTGTACCCTTGTTCGTGATGCTTACCGGTGTGCTCTCTCTGCCTGTAAGCGGAAGCATGGAATCCTTCTACAAGAAACGCATCCCTCGCGTGCTCTTTCCGTTCTTGATATGGTCCGTCATCTACTACCTTACTCCGTGGTTCACGGGCGTGCTCGGTATGGAGAGCAGCGTGGTATACAAGCTTTTCAGTTGGGCAGAAAGCGATAGCCAGTCCTTGGCAGACGGGCTTACTCTCGTGTCACGCATCCCTTATGCCTTCAGCTTCATAGCTTGCCACATGTGGTACATCTACATGCTCATCGGCCTGTACTTTTACTTGCCTATCTTCTCGGCATGGGTAGAGAAAGCCACCAAGCGACAGAAGGAAATCTTCCTCATTTTGTGGGCTTTGAGTACTCTGCTCCCTTACTTCAACGAATATGTCAGCCGTTATGCCTTCGGTACTTGCGAGTGGAATTCCTTCGGCTTGTTCTATTACTTTGCCGGTTTCAGCGGATACATGCTCTTGGGGCACTACATCCAGCACTACATCCATTGGAACTGGAGCAAGACATTCGCAGTGGCACTCCCCTTGTTGGTAGGCGGATTCGTCATCACCTATAGCGGCTACAGCTACATCATGGACTTGCCCGACAAAACTCCCGAACAAGTGGAGCTTTTCTGGACCTACAACACGCCGAATGTAGCCATGATGACCTTGGCTTGCTTCTTGTTGGTATATCGCATCCGCATTAAGGCAGAATCGCGCACGGCAACTTGGCTGAGCAATCTCACCACTTGCGGGTTCGGCATCTACATGATACATTATTTCTTTGTATGTGTGGGCTACGACTTGGGAGCATGGCTGCACATTCCGGCTCCTCTCCGAATTCCGTTCTCGGCGCTTGTCATCTTGGCTTGTTCATGGAGTTTGGTAGCCTTGGGAAAGAAAGCCTTAGGCAAACATTCGAAATACCTTTTGGGATAAAATAGCGACAAAAGTTTGGTAATTCCATTTTTTTACCTACCTTTGCACTCGCTAACCAAAAGCATTGCGCGCGTGGCGTAATTGGTAGCCGCGCCAGACTTAGGATCTGGTGCCGTGAGGCGTGGGGGTTCGAGTCCCTTCGCGCGCACCGCAAAGAAGCCAACTTATTGATTTTCAATAGGTTGGTTTTTTATTTTATACTAAATTCCCGTGTTTTTCCCGTTATAACAACTGATTGTTCTAACCAAAGCCAAGCAATAAGACCTGAATATTCTGCTATTCAAATAAAAAAAACGCCGAAGCGTTTTTAAGTCAAACGTTCCGGCGTTTCTATTTGTTTCTTTAGAATCCTATGGCTTCACGAAGCGGAGTAAACGTATATCCCTTGCGCTTCAAGGTCTTGATCATCTTCTCCATGTAGCCGTTATAGAACTTGTCAGTTCGGTCATCGTGTGTTCCAAAGTGAATCAGCATCAAGTGACCATTCAGCCCCTCCTTCTTTTCTACCTCCATGATTTTATCATAGATAACTTTGCTGCTTCGGTAGTTCTTCATGTCCGGAGTGGTATAGTCGGCATTGCTACCCGTTCCCGGTGTAAAGTTCACCACTTGGATACCCATGCTCTTCGCCCAAGCAGAAATCTCCTTGTTATAATATTCAAAAGGAGGAATGTACAGCGGAGCATCCTTATATTCAATGCCAGACTTACGCATCAATTCATAACTCTTCATCATGTCTGCCTCGAATTCTTCTCGAGTAACGAGCAAAGAATCCGGATTTTCCCATGGCATATAGAGCAAATGTCCATAGCTATGGCCACCTACATAATGTCCCTTATCCACCAATGTCTTGATAATCTCCGGATACAATTCATAGAACTTGCCGGTAAAGAAGAACGCTCCTTGAATACCTTCCTTTTCCAACGTACGGATGATGGTTTCTGCACCATCGGCCTTGTCGTGGGCGGTAAAGACCAAGGTAATCTGCTTCTTTTCCGGATTGGTACGGATGATACCATCATTGACATAGACATTCTTATCCGCTTCCATCTGTGCTTGCTTCATACCATCGGCCTGCATGCTCGACAAGTAATAAGTCAAACATGCTGTACCATCCATAGTACATTCATTGGTAGAATAGTCGCCAATAGCATCGTGGTATACCATTCGTTCCGGTTGGAAGCGGGCATAGTCTTCTCCCGGTTGCCAAGGCAATCCCTTGAGGCTTACCCCAATCAGATTGTTGAAAATATTGCTGTATACCGGTCCGTCTACAATACCTCCGGTAGTGTTGGCCACACGATCCATCACATACGAAGAGTGCGACTGGATAGGATAATCGCCATAACGTGGAAGTTCCACAATCATACTCGTACCCCACGGATTACATCCGAAGAGCCAGTCGAGCAAGGCTGCTTCCATCTCTGCATAACGCTCATCGCCAGTTGTTTCACGATACAATCGGCATTGGGTCAACATGGCAGTAGTCAAGTTGTTCGAACACCAGATGTAAGGAATACCATGCAAGAAAGGACTTTCCACCGCCTTTTCATAAGTGCGCTGGATACCTGAGTGCATATTGCGGACAAACTCCTTGCTGATAGTAGGATGCTTGGCCTTGGCCAAATGATAGTGTCCCATATTCATGAACGGATACCATTGGTAATGGCGGGCACTATCTGCACCCATCCACGGAGTAACCGGTTCACGACGACCATATTCTACAGCTTGGTTCATATACTTCACATCACCTGTGCTATGGAACAACTCCATAGCACCCAATTCCATATCGTCCACCCAATTGTCTTCTTCATAGATATAAGGCGACAACACCGAAGCAGTCTGAGCGACACCCGGCTTCTTTACACCTTCCTGATAAGCAGCATCTGCTTTCGAGCCAATCAAGGCTGCAAATTCAGGATAGAAATCCTTCAATACACGAGCTCCCAAAGCAAAACAAGAAGCAAACTTACCGGCTGTACTTGCTACCCCTGTAGTAGCATTCATGAACTTTCCACGAACTTGAGGTTCTCCGCTGCAGAAATACACAGGGCGGCCTTTTCCTGGACCATAACCATAGTCCACCATACATTCCGATGGCAATCGCATACCGGCATGGTCGCGGTCATCCGCAATCTGATTATAAAGTTCACCCGGTTCCGGATTCATGCGGTTCAACCAATCCAATCCCCACTTGATTTCATCGATAATGTCAGGAATTCCATTGGCTCCCTTATGTCCATTTGCATCGTATGCATCCCCAAAAGCCTGCGGATTCTGTTGATAAGCAAAAAGCATCTGATAGATGGCATTGGCCGAAGTAGTAGTATATTGCAGATAGTCTGCTGCATCGTGCCAACCTCCACGAACATCCAAAGGCTGACCGGTCTTGGTCGGATGGTAGACAATGTAAGCATCATGCACATGGCAACTATCCTTCAGCATCGGATTGTATCCACAACGTTGCTGACGCATGTAGTTCAACAAGAAATCAGCAGTACCATTATATACAGTAGCATTGATTGGGAAACGAGGAGAAACCGCCTTACCCGCCTTCAAGTAATAAACACCCGTAGTAGTAAAATCACTAAAGTTCAAGCGATAGGTACTCTTCATGTTTCCGATGCTTCCAGCAGCCTTTTGGCTATGGAAAGTCTTGACTACTTCTTGCGTATAGGCATCCACCAACTGAAATTCATCCAGTTCGCTTCCTTCCTCACTCATGAAAACAGCCACCTTGATGGACTGAGGCAAATAACCCAATTGGTTGATTCGGATCCATTCATCCGCTTGTGCCACAAACATAACCATCGATGCTACAAGGCACGCAAATAATCTCTTTGTGTTTTTCATATGCATTGCAATTAACGACTCATTTGAATAATGTCAATCAAAATAGGCTTGAGACCACCTACAAAACATTCCACGGCAATCACCATCAAGATAAGACCCATCAGTCGCATCATCACGTTATTACCAGTCTCACCGATAATCTTCACCAATCGGGTAGAAAGACGGAGTACCACATACGAAATAGCATATACAATCGCAATCATAGCAATCAAAACACCTTTCAATTCCCATGTATGCGCATCATCCATGAGGATAATACCATTGGCAATGGCACCCGGCCCGCAAAGCATCGGGATAGACAAAGGAGTAATCGAAATGTCATTCACATAAGCCTTGATTTCATCTTCCTTCAGTTTGGCACTACTATAACGGGCCTGAAGCATATCGTAACCGATTTTCAAAATAATGAAACCGGCAGCAATACGGAAACCATTGGTAGAAATACCAAAGAACTTAAAAAGGAACTGACCACATAACGTAAACGCAACCAACGTAATGAACGAGACAATGGTAGCACGCTTGATGATATGTTTACGTTCATCTTCGCTCAAGCCATTAGTCATGGTCAAAAATACAGGCATAGTACCCAACGGATTCGTCAGGGTAAAGAAAGAGGTAAAGCACAGAAGTGCATAAGGGATGATTGTATCCATAAGTATTAATTTAGGTTTTACATTTTATCAAGATGATGCAAATGTATAAAAAAAAAGTGGATGTATGATACATACACCCACTTTTCTTAAAAACGGCGGCTACCTACTCTCCCACAAACGCAGTACCATCGGCGTGACAAGGCTTAACTTCTCTGTTCGGAATGGGAAGAGGTGGAACCCTTGTGCTATAGCCACCTGAATATCTTTAAACAATCATGACCATTGACGC
>JAFYWH010000123.1 GCA_017558175.1 Bacteroidaceae bacterium | reverse complement strand
TTTACATATTCAGAGAAAATATACAAGCCTATATCTACCAATGAAGTACGATATAGGCTTGTACTTTATTCACACGATACTGGAGGTTACGTAATCCAACTGCCCAGCAAACACATCGTCAGGCTCTATGGAATGAGGATTGCCCCTGTCGTTCTTTTCATCTCCAATCAGTTTGAGATAACCATCCATATCAACACGAGCTGAAAGTATAACCACATCACAAGGCTCTTCATAGTCATAAGCCCCGATGATAGGACACTCATCTTCAAAGTGAAACTCAAAGCCGTTATCCACCTTTGACCCATGTTTACGCAAGGCATCCGCCAACTCCTGCTGTTCTCTACGCTTGATAGCCTTTACGCTATCATAGATTGATAATTCGTTCTTCATAAACTTGAATGTTAGTCGTGAATAATAAGTTCGTCCCGATAGACAGAAAGTTCTTTGCCGTTCGTTAGGCGTACAAGCAATTCATAGCCGTAATCGTCAATAACTTCGCCCTCTGTGTAACCTTTGTAAGGATAGAGCAGTGTGCATGTACTGCCTACTACCGTTGTTTCATCATAATTTCCCATAATATCAAAATTTTAAGTTTTACTTTTCCCTTATTTATCATTGACTGACCTGAAGGGATAATTTCTGCTGCATCAAATGAAGCAATGATGCTATTGCAAGGTTTATGAGAAATACTACTTGAAGAGTGGAGATTTTGAAATAAACATAGACTTGACCTTGAAAAGAGAAAATCATTGATTCTAAATTTGCAACGGAAATCACCAATCAGGTCGTGAATAAAATCGAATAGAAAAGTCAAATCATTTAAAACAAATCAGTCCCATCTGTTTTGGTATATAAAAAAGAGAGTCAATCCTTTTTTTGTAGACTAACTCTCTGTGGTGCAATCACAAACAACTATGTATTTATGATTTTATATAATTATATAGTTATATAGTTGTATAATTCTTATTTGACTTTTTCTATGAATTCCTTCGCTGGTTTGAAAGCAGGAATGTTATGTGCCGGAATAATGATCGTTGTATTTTTAGAGATGTTTCTTGCAGTCTTTTCTGCTCTGCGCTTAATAATAAAGCTACCGAATCCACGAAGGAAAACTTCATTTCCATTAATCATCGAAGTCTTGATGGTATCCATCATACTTTCTACAACAGTCAATACAACCTGCTTCTCCAAACCTGTCTTTGCAGCGATTTCGCTGACAATTTCTGCTTTAGTCATAGTTCTTATCTAATTATAATAAAATTCAAAAAAAGGACTGCAAAGTTAACGCTTTTCTAGTGAATAAGATTAAGTAAACATAGTAAAATACCCCACAAAAGAGAAAAACCAATCATGCAGTGCAGTTGTTCTCAAGGATAATAACTACCTTTGAGCATAAATTAAAGCAATCATTCAATGACGAAGAACGGAAAGACATATCGTTTCACTGTTAAATTGCGAAAGAAACCTCTTCAAGGAGGACGCTTTTCGCTTATTTTGGATTACTATAATGGGAACGTAGAATATCTTTCCGAAGAGCAACGTGGAGAACGAATCCGCCAGCACCTTGGTCTATATCTTATTCCTGAAAATACTCCAGAGGCCAAATTGACTAACGAAAAAACTATGAAGTTGGCAATGGAAATTTTGGAAGAGAAAAAGGCAGAGCTTGAAGATCAAAAAAAAAATGGCCTACATCCTATCGTAAAGAAATCGAAGGATGAACCAGTTGAATTGCCCAGTTCGCTAGCCAGATCATCGAACACCGTTGCTGAGCAACTGATGGTGTACGCTTCAAAATGTGTCATCAACAACATCAATACGATTTCCATTCATATTGGTCAAAGAAAGATAAAGGATAACCGTATATCTCTTTTCCTTGACTGCAATTTCGGAACTAACATCATCTATCTTGGTGATGACAAATTCGAAGGTCGCAAGAGAAAGTTCCTCGGTTTGTACTTGACAAATGAAGACACACCTGAAGCTCGTATTGCCAATAGTCAAAACAGACTTCAAGCAGAGTCGATACTTGAAAAAGTAACCGAATACCTTAATGAACTTAAGAGGATTCATATTCTATCTGGTGACAATACAGAAACCGAAGAAACTCAAGCTACAGTGCCTGCACAGACAGAAGTCACGTCCGAAACAGAGTCTCAGGATCCAACTATCTTGACTGACCTAAAACTCACGAAGACGGAGGAAGAGTGCTATCATAATTCTTTGGACAAACTGGACCAGATGTTTTCAGATTTATGATTGCTGGACAAAAGAAAAATGAACTGAAATAGCTTTAATCTCTCTTCTTTTGAGAAGCAAAAAGAGTATGACTTGGCACTCCATCAAAAAGGAAGACGGATACAAAGAAACATATAACAAATACAAATGAAAGGGTCAAAGCACAAATTCGGAGAATGAAAAGCCATGGCCTTTACAAGTAAGGTGAATATTCAGATAAAACCAGTTTAGTTTACTTCTATTCTATATATACATTGGACTAAACTAAACCACTTAATTTAATAGCTTTGACTGGTTCAATTTCACTTCCAATTCAGGGCTGTTTAACCATACAACGAAATACAAATATGCTAAAAATTCTAAAAAAAGTGCGTTTTTGTAGATTTTATCGGTTTCTTTGTAAAAATGCAGTCCCCAGACTGTCCCCCGAACAGTTTTTTGTCCTTTGGTACAATATTTATAAATCACTATGTATCAATGGATTACAAAGCATAAAATAGGCATTAAAAATATATTCTGCATCGGCAAATAGTTCACATACAGCAATATACAACAATAGGCAGACTTCAAAATCAAGTCTGCCTTTTATTGTACTTGTCAGCCACCCAAACCAAAAACTGATTTTCACGAAAGTTGCAAAGTTGCGAGTTGCGGGTTGCATTTTACCGTAAGCTCCAGTATCATTTTCCGTAAGGAGTGCCAACTATCTTACAAATATTGACGAGATTTTAAACATAAAGATACAGAGCCACAATTATTACCATTGATTCTACAAAAAGAATCACATAAACCTCTGATATATTGATTGTTTCATTAATATTTGCATCATTTTAACACACTATTAAAATGATGCAGTTTTAATTAAATAAAAGAGCTAAGTAGGCGAATTCTACTTACAAACGCAATTGAATCCTAATTTTATAAATTTGGGAGTGCAAGGTACTATATTTTATCTATATCTCGCTTATGCAAATCATATTCTGAAGAGAAATTTTTCCAATAAGCTCTTTCAATTCATATAGAAATAGGTATTTTTGTCAATTAAGAAGGTATTTTGGGGGTAATTTTGTCGATTAAGGAATCAAATAAGGAAACTATATAATTTATTAGTTAGGTAAATATTTTTTTTTTACACTAACATCCACTAGAAGATGCCAACGTTTACAAGAATCAGTACAAAATTACATAAAATAAATAAAAAATCTCTGAAGTTGAACGTTCATAATGATCCTGCCATTTGATAATTTTTACTATCTTTGGCAAAGTAATATAAATTATAGAATTATGATACCTAAATTTGACAACTTTTTTCTTCCTTGTCTTCAATGTTTAAGCGATGACAATATCCATAACCAAGAGTCCATACGAAGATACGTTATTGACTTTTTCAAATTGTCGACAGCGGAAGCAAATGCTTTAATCAAAAGTGGGAAAAAAACACAAGTTTCTGATAGAGTATCTTGGACTATATCATATTTCTTGCAAGCGGGTTTAATAGATGCTCCTCAACGAGGTACATATAAGATCAATGATTTTGGAAAAAAATTTCTATCAGAGCACAAAGGAGGGTTTGATAAATCCGATTTATTGCAGATTCCATCTTTTGCAAAATTTGCAACACGAAGAACAGATACCCCTACAACCATAGTCAAACCTTCTGAATTGACAGATAATAAGACTGACGACAAAACACCTACAGACCTTATCGATGATGCTTTTCGTCAAATAAATAAAGCTCTAGCAAAAGATTTGTTGACGAAAATATTAGAAATGTCTCCTGCATTCTTTGAGAAACTAGTAGTAGAATTGCTTGTCAAAATGGGGTATGGTGGTAGTTTTGAAGATGCCGCAAGTGTTACACAATATTCACACGACGAGGGAATAGATGGAGTTATCAAAGAGGATAAATTGGGGCTAGATACTATCTATATTCAAGCTAAGCGCTGGGATAAAGGAACTGTTGGACGAAAGGAGATACAAGCATTTGTTGGAGCGATTAATATGAAGCATGCTTCCAAAGGCGTTTTTATCACAACCTCAACTTTTACTGAGGAAGCAAAAAAATGCGTAAAAGACGTCCAATCAAAAATAGTACTTATTGACGGAGAACAATTGTGCAAATATATGATTGAATACAATCTCGGAGTATCATCGCGTCAAGTATATGAAATTAAACAAATAGATAGTGATTATTTTGAAGAGTAATTTAAGTCAAACCTACTTAAGAGATATCATCACTCTATATGGTTTGAAGATAGTATTAACATAATACATTTATAACTATACAACAATAAAGGCAGACCACTCCCCAAAAGTGAACCTGCCTTTCATACCCACCCACCATCAAAGCAAAAAAAACAATTTCACTGAAAGTTGCGGGTTGCGGGTTGCGTTTTACCCACTCCAAGAAATAGCGAAGGCAGGTTCATCACCTGCCTTTCTTGTTATTTACCAATTCCGATATTCATCTTCTTCCAAGAGCCATTCATCCAACTTTTCCTGATTGGACGGGAAAGCCAGTTTATAGCCTTGGGCAATGGCTTCTGTATCTACCTTATCATAGGCAATGCCACATTCTATACAAGTCATGGCAACCACCATTCTACTGAGCCTTCCGTAACTTAACACATTGCTGGGTGGAAGAAGTTTTTCCTTGCCTCCGATACTGGCCATACCCAAGACGTTCTTTACATAAGCTTCGGTATCATTTTCGGCTGGTGGTGCCCAACGGCTGATGATGTTCCTTACCGTATAAGCCTTTCCTTCCATACAGAAGCGTTCGTAATAGGTTTGCAGAATCTTCCATGCAGCCCGATAGCCATAGGCCATGGTTTCAAATTGCACGAACGATTTGTCGGTTTGCTCTTTGCGTGCTCCTTGCCAATGGATGGATGAGCGACGGATATTGAGCGGGTTATTGTTTCTGATTCCTCTTATCATAAATATAAATCATTTCATATTGGAAGAACACTATTTTGTACAATAGAAGAGCAATTGCTTGGTCAAATGAAAAAACTCATATACTTTTGTCTATCATTAATACACCCCAAAAAGACTCCAAGTTATGAATCATTTGAAATTAAAATTTTGTTTACTGTTTTGCATAATATCCATGTGTTTGGACGCCAACGGACAACTCAAGCCCGTTTCCAACAAGCAAATCGCAGTCAGAGACTCTGTTCTTATATACAAGATACAGGGCCTTAAGGATTTCGTCAAAGTAGCGGATCATTGGGGTGACGACACTGAATCGTACTGGGCTTTCGAGCAAGCCAACAACATTCTGGACTCCATTTCGGACTTCAGTAAATACGAGGAATCTCTCGCACGAATTTACGCAGCTACAAGCTATGTGAGCTATGGACTTTCATACTTCCCTTCGGTGATAGAGGCTAGCAGACAGCACCATACAGGAGAATCAAATTCATTTCCAAAAGTTGGCATTAAAGAGTCTAGTGAAATCATAATCAAGGATTACAATCTTCCACCAAACGACACATTATACAATGTGTCCCGATTGGAGTTCCTCGCATTGTATAGTATGCTGTATTTTTATAAAGCCATCAATCTTGAAAAGTTCGAAGAACGAATATTGCCTAATTTTGACCGAAGTATAGCTTATGACGAATTATTCTCCCATTTTTCGCCCCAAACGGCATACCGAATCAGTTCCGTCTTGAATATGCAAGTATGGTACAATTATATTGTTACCTGTGTTCAGATATCCCATTGGGAAAACAACGAACAGGCTCCGGATTTGGAAGTGATGCCTTGGAAGGAATTTATAGAACTGGCCTCATGGCATGACAACTTAACCTCTGATATCGAACAATATGAAAAAATGGATGAAGAAACTTTCCATCGCATAGAGGTCAAGGCTGCATATACCCAATATATCATGTTATCGCAGATAGCGAAAAATCTGGCAGAAGTGAAAAAGAAATCATCCGATCAGAAGAACAACAAGTAAAAGTCTTTTCTGTGTCTGAAGATTATCCCACTTCGGATATTGACCATAAATAATAGAAAACAAACCATCAAGCATATGAAACATTTCATCAAATTATTTTCGCTGGCCATCATATTCTGTCTGGCCGGATGCGGGAATGAAAGGAATTCCGCTCCCGACAGCCATTCAGAAGAGCCCATAAAGCATAATTCCATCTACTACTGGAAAACTGTTTTTGAAATCGACTCTACAGAACAGGCATTTATCCAAAAGCATAACATTGACCGCATTTATCTACGCATGTTCGATGTCGCAACGAAGCCCGACTTCCTGAACGGCACATCGCAAATAGTGCCAATAGCGACGACCAGGTTTGAGTCCCGCATTCCCAACGATGTGGAAATAGTTCCCGTGACATACATTACCCTAGATGCATTGAGGGCAATGGCAGGCAGAGAACCAGAATTCGCTTCACTTATTGCAGAAAGATTGCTGGTGATGTCCTCCTACAACGAATGTGGGGAAATAAAGGAAATCCAACTTGATTGCGACTGGACAAGCACGACCAAGAAAAGTTACGACAAATTGTGTAAAGCGGTAAAGGATTCCCTATCTGCAAAAGATGTGGAATTAAGCATAACCGTACGGCTCCACCAATTACAGGAGACTCCACCTCCTGCCGACAAAGGCGTACTGATGCTGTATAACACCGGTGCATTAAAGAATCCGGAAACATACAACTCCATCCTGCACATAGACAACGTGAAGCCGTATGTCAAGCAAAAGCAATATGCCATTCCATTGGACTACGCATATCCCGTCTTCGGTTGGGGCGTGAAGTTTGAGAAAAACAGATTCGTATCAATAGTTTCATATGACGACAAAAACATCTCCAACGATGAAAACATCAGATACGAAAGACCGAAACCGGAAGAGATACTTGAAGTAAAGACATTGGTGGAGCAAAATTTAGGAAAACCCGCAAGTGGCAATATCCTTTATCATCTGGATGATTCACAACTTAAAAATTACACGGACCATGAAATATCTCAAATACTTTTTAATTAGCCTTGTCCTGCTGGTTATCCCAGCCGGGGCCTTAGCCTGCTGGGGACCTTGGTATACACCTAAAGGATATTACATGTATCGGGTATACAAAAACATGCCGGAACCTACATGGGACATCGAAGAGCAACATCCCGACAAGGAGACAAATTGCAAGGAATGGCAGAAACATACTTCAGAAACCATTCCATTGGAGGACATCTATCAGGCAGTGTACAAAATGGAACTGGAAAAACTGGAGGCAATATATGACAAGAGAGAGACTGTACACAACAACAAGTTTATAGCGTGGATCACTGAAAAGGACACCGCTATCCTCGACTTCCTGCTTCTGGCAAAGACCAACGAACATATACGCCTGAAACGGAATTCCCGTTGGTACTACCCGTCAATGAAAACCGGAGCAAGAATGACATTGGAAGAGGTTGCCGAACGTGCCATATCGACCAAGGGAAGCAAGTTAAGAGACAGGTATTTACTGCAAGCAGTGAGAGCACTGTTCTCCTTGTGCAAATACGAAAAATGCATCGAGCTATGGGAAAATGAAATATCCCATTGGCCCGAAGACAACCTGATGAGACAACTTGTACACCCGTATATAGCTGGGGCTGAATTCCATACCAACCACCCGGAAAAAGCCATAGAATACTTTGCCCAGATAGGAGATGTACAGTCCATGCTATATTGTCTTGGACGTTCCGGAGAAAAGCTTACCGTCATCGATGCCTTGGAATTTGTATGCGAGTATGCTCCGAACAGCAAGTTCATAGAGGAAACATTGCAATCGTATGTAAGAAGCATCGAACCTCATGGCCAATTCTATTGGGAAGAAGAATTTGAAAAGACACCCGACTTTGAGAAATTGTACAACCTCTGTTTGAAAATGGCCCGGAGCAATGGATGCAACAATCCTGCCATGTGGTACTATAGCGCCGCATTTTTGGACGATTTGAGCGGTAACGCGACAAGTGCATCCCGATTGTTGGGATTGGCGGAAAAAAGCAAGTCTACAGGTTATATCAATGAGTCCATTCGAGTTTTCAGGATGTATTTGGATGCCAAACTGTATCCATATGATTCCAATTACGAGAACCGCCTGTTCGCCCAACTGAAGTGGCTGGATTCCAAAATCCAGGCCAATATAGACGATAAGGTAAGCCATGAGACATCCCGTGGTTATATGTTGGCCAATTGCGAAAGCTATTACTATTGGAACGACATGATGCGCAGAATCCTGTTGGCAGAAGTTTGTCCCCGCATGATAAAATCGGGCAAAACCACCCGCGCATTACAACTTGCCAATATGGCGGACAACAGATTGCTGAACCTGGTGAACAAGCATGAAGAATATGATTGGATGGACAATAAGGTCTTGCATTATTACACCATGGCAAGCTATCGGTATTCAAGCAATTTCAATGACCACGATTACAGCAACCATTTCTTCGAGATGATAGACAGTCTTGGAGTAAATGCAGCCATAAAGTACGTCCAACGGGTAAAAAAGCCACAGGGCGAATTCGACAGGTTCCTGAACAATTGCAGCTATATCGGAGATGACTACCTGAATGACATACTTGGAACCCAGTGCTTGCGTAACATGAGATACCGTGAGGCTGTAGAATACTTAGGTGCCGTAAGCGAGTCATACAAGAATCATCATAACGTATACATGACACACGACCCGTTCAGCTTCGGGCCCAAAAAGATCCAGATCAAATCGGATTTCAGATATGATTTCGCAAGGGAAATGTATTCTTTAGAACAAGGTCTCAATCTCACGAAAGAACCAAACAGGAAAGCATTGCTGATGGTTAAATATGCCACGGGAATCAGAAATTCGTTCGACCGGTGTTGGGGCCTTACACAATATTATCGCGGAAGCAACTATTGGGGACAAGTATGCGAAAAACGCGATTGGGAAAACGAAGAGTTGACTCTCCAAGCATTGGACAAGGCAGAGAAAACCATCAAGCTTGCATGCGAGATTGTCACTGACGATGAAATTGCAGCCGACATACATTATGAACTATGCCATTTCAAAACCATCGCCCAAATGTATCCAAACACCCAAAAAGGAGCATTAGTCAAAGGCAAATGTGACAATCTGGTGGATTATACATACCAAAGAAGAATTGGATACAGCTATTTTTGAGAAACATAAACAGACAAGTGTTTTTCAAAAAACGCAACCCGCAACCCGCAACTTTGCAACTTTCGCATTTTCCGTCATCTGCGCTTCTCGACGGGACTTGCATAAAAAAAATACGGCAATCCTTCTATTGGGTTGCCGTATTCTGATTAATCAAATACGCTCATCGGAATATAATCCACTATTTTCTTCGCCAGACCCTATTCGCAAGAACATCATCTCTGCAACTTCAAGTCACCATCCTTAACCCATCCCAATCGCTTCATGATGGCATGGAAGAACAGGCTGAGAACGGCCGGAGCAATGAAATAGAGACCGATGATTTCGACAAGGAGGACAGTATGGTCGGTAGTCGGAGCCATGGTGTCCCAACATCCCAGAGGGCCTACAAGACCGGCAGTACCCATACCTGCACCGGCTGCATTGTTGGTCATCTCGAGCCACATGGTCGACACAGGACCCAAAACAGCGGAAGCAAGCGTAGGTGCCAACCAAAGGACAGGCTTACGTACGATATTGCCAATCTGCAGCATCGATGTACCCAAGCCTTGCGAAATGAGACCACCCATACCATTGTCCTTATAACTGATTACGGCAAAGCCAATCATCTGCGCACAACATCCGGCTGTTGCTGCACCAGCAGCCAGTCCACCGATACCGATGGAGATACAAAGGGCAGCCGAACTGATAGGAAGCGTAAGAAGACAGCCCACCAGAACAGATACCACCACCCCCATAACGAATGGCTGGAGCATAGTAGCCTGATTGATGACCTCACCGAGCGACATCACCCACTCGTTGATAGGCGCACAACAATACTTGGCAAACAATCCACCTGCCAGTACGGCCACCATAGGCGTGATGATGATGTCAACAGGCGTACGCTTCGATACCAGCGAACCGGCCTCCAGCCCCACAATGGATGCCAGATATGCACCTATCGGACCACCGAACTTGTAGCCTAAGGCACCTACCGCTACGGTAGAAATCGTAACCAACGGAGCACGCTTGAGCCCATAAGCAATGGCCATACCTATGGAACCTCCCACTACAGGAGCCGACTGGAGCAGAGATGCAATATCGGCCAGGAAGTCCATACCGGGGATAAGGGCTATCTGCTTGATGATGAGACCAAGGATAAGGGAACAAAAAAGACCCATGGCCATAAAACTGAGTGCATCGACTATATAGGTCTTGAAATAACTGCTGACAGTGGATGATAGTTTCTTGTTCATAGTAGCATGTTTTGGTTTGTTCATTAAATTTTACGAGAAAGCAAATATATGGAATTTTCCTGAAGATATACGAATAATATCCTAAAAATTCATACATTTGTGAACGAAAGACCGGAAACAACCGAATGGAAATTATTAAAGTTTCGCAAGTCGAATCTACTTCATCCCCCTTGCGAAGGGGGGTGGGGGATGTTCCATTAGAAAGGGTAAACATTATACTTGTTCATTATAGATGTCAAAGCCAATAGAACATCCCCCTGCCCCCTTCATAAGAGGGATAATTACTTGCGAAACATGAGGAAATTATTAAACAACATACGATGAAAAAACTATTATTATTGATTTTAGCTGTCGTTAGCGTACAGCTCAGTGCCCAGGATTTGGCACACTACAAGAAGATTGTGAAGGAACTGAGTTCGGCCAAATACCAAGGTCGCGGATATGCGGAAGATGGTGCCAACAAGGCCGGAAAATGGATTGCCAAGGAATTTGCCAAAGTGGGTGTAGACGAGGTGACTTGCCAACCTTTTACACTGAACATCAACACCTTCCCGGGGAAGATGGACGTACGCGTGGACGGAAAGAAGCTCACTCCGGGCGTGGACTTCACCTTGAGAGAGTTCAACCCTGGACTGAAAGGCGAGTTCAAGCTCTATTACGTGGACATGGAAAACTTCGATGCGGAAAAGATGTATGCCGACCTCGCCACTCCTGAATACCAAGGCGCCTTTGTGGTATGCGACTTCATGTTCTCGATGAAGCATGGAAAGGCTTTCCGCAAGCTATCGAGCAAGAAGGATTGCAGCAACGCGGGCATGGTGTACACTTGGGAAGAACCGTTGAAGTTCTACAAGGCGTACGGCGAAGTGGTGAGAGAAAAGCCTATCATCTGGGTGAAGCCTGACTTCCCGAAGAATGCCAAGACCATCAAGGTAGACATGGAAAACGAGTTCCTGAAGGACTACGAATGCTTCAACGTGATAGCCAAGGTGGAAGGTAATCGCCACGATAGCTGCTACGTGTTTACGGCTCACTACGACCACCTCGGCAAGTTGGGCAAGAAGACATACTATCCGGGTGCGCACGACAATGCATCGGGTACTGCCAGCATCATCACTTTTGCTGCCCACTACGCCAAGAACAAGCCTGAATTCGACATGTACTTCATCGCTTTCTCGGGCGAGGATGCCAACCTCCGCGGTTCGGACTGGTACGTGGAACATCCGGTGGTCCCATTGAGCCAAACCAAGTTCCTCTTCAACCTCGACATGATTGCCGACAACAACCCGAAGCAATATTGCGAGTTCAACGATGTAGCGATGGACGGATTCGCCTTGTTCGAGAAGATCAATGCCGAAAAGGGCTATTTCGAGGCATTGGACAGACATAAGCTGGACGAGAACAGCGACCACTGGCCTTTCGCCAAGAAGAACGTGCCGGTAGTGTTCTTCATGAACGAAAAGGGCGATGCGTACAAGTACTACCACACTGTACTCGATACGTACAAGAACCACATCAGTACCAACTACGAACCTACCTTCAAGCTCATCGAAGAGTTCATCAAGAAGTACTGATAAAAAAGAAAGACCATGTGTCGTAAAATAAATTAGGCTCGGATTTCACGGATAAATTTATGTAAACGTACACTAAAAACCGTGTTAATCCGTGTAATCCGTGCCTTTTAAAAAGGTGGATGCGTATTTCTACACACCCACCTTCTTTCTTTACTTTCTCATTATTCTATTACAGCTCCACCAACCGCATTGCAGACCAGCGTTCTGAGTTTCGCTACACTACCCGTATCGACCGGATGAACGCGATGAGCCAAAAGCACAATACCAACCTTAGAAACAGGGTCGACCATAATAGCAGTACCTGTATGACCGGTATGGGCAAAGGTAAGCGTCGGGTGGAACATGCATCCATATTTGCCTGGGATGGCGTAGTTTTCCCAACCCAAGGAGCGACCAATGTGCTCAAATCCTTCGGGTACGCGAGTCATGGCTTCTACGGTAAGCTTACCCAACACGCTAACACCATTAATCTTGCCACCATTCATCAATGCTGCTGCCAGGAGGGCCAAGTCTTCTGCGCTGGAGAAGAGACCGGAGTTGCCCGAGTTTTCCCAGTTCATGACACGACCCAGAGGATCTTGCGCTTCACCCAAGAGAACCGATCCGTCCGGTTGCTTTACGGTAGGTGCCACGAGTGCCATCACCTCTTCGTTCTTGAGTGTCTTAGGACCGTAAGTGGTGTGCTTCATGCCCAACACATCGAAAATGTTTTCCTTGGCATAGTCGCGCAATGGCTTGCCGGTAATGTTCTGCAAGATGTTCTGCAAGGCAATGAAGCCCAAACAGCTGTACTCGTATTGGGTGGTAGGCTTGAAAAGACGCGGAACGGTGTTGACATAGCTCATCAACGAATCCGGATGCGCTACCCCATACTTCGCAATAAGTTCATCGGTATTGGCATACGATGGAAGACCCGACGAGTGTGTCAACAGGTCGACAATACGGATGTCTACTTTCTCACCGGTCTTAGGGTCTACCCAAGGCTGGAATTCCGGGATGTACTGGTTGACTTTATCTTCAAGTCGGAACCCTCCCCTCTCCAACAAATGGGCCATCGACATGGAAGTAGCAGCCACTTTGGTAAGCGAAGCCAAATCGAACACGGTATTCTCCGTCATCGGAATGGTATCCGGATAAACGCTCTTGTTACCATAGGCTTTGAGATAGACCAACTTACTATTTTTTACAACTGCAAGAACAGCTCCCGGAATCTCTCCATCGGCAATGGAAGCATTAATAACCGCATCTGCATTAGCCAATTTCTCCGTGCTCATGCCTACGCTTTCAGGGGTGACACGCTCAAAGACTACATCTTCCGATTTTTGTGGTGTGCTGCACATGCAGAACGTCATGGAAAGAAGTGTACCAACAAGGGGCACAGATAGTGAATGTTTTCTCATAAGTATGTGTAATTAGTTATTTTACAATCAGGTGTATATCGCTTATCGGGTTCTGACCGTATTGTTCCGAAGTTCTAAAGTAACGTCCATGTAAGTCCGCTTGCCCCCGATATAATCGGCATAGAGCAGTTCCGCATCCTTCCCTTTCAGGATACGGCATTTGCCACACGCCTCGCAATCGTGCAGACATTTCCAAGCTTCAGCCACATAGGCCCGTCGCTCTTCCGGGGTGGAATTTTCTATTTTAGGAGGGAGCATACATTACAACATTACAGCATTAAACCATGAAACAATAGATGCGCAAATATATAAAACAATCAGATACTACACAATATCCTCACACAAACACTACAGATCTTGAAAAAAGTTCTATCTTTGCTCTTGATAAAACAGTTTAACAGAACCGAATCATACATCATCCATAAATCTATGAAAATCCGAAATCTACTATGTGCTATTGGCACCTTCTTGTTATGCACCTCGTGTTCAACCCACAACGACGGATGGGTGTCGCTTTTGGACAAGGACCTGTCGAAATGGCGCATCTACCAAAGCTATCAGTTTACCAACGATTTCAACGGTCGAGCACCTGTTGACGAAGCAGGCGAAAGAATTCCTCCTATCGGTTACGACAAGAATCTGTACAACGTTTTCACCATGATAGAAGAAAATGGTGAACCGGTGTTGCGCATCAGTGGCGAGACTTACGGATGCGTCATCTCCCATGAAAGCTATCGGAACTATCACCTCCGTCTGCAGGTAAAGTATGGTCAGAAGCATTGGGAACCTCGCCTGGGCAAAGCATTGGATTCGGGATTATTGTACCATTCGGTAGGTGAACCGGGAGGCGATTACTGGTTTTCGTGGATGCGTTCGTTCGAATTCCAAGTGATGCAAAGCGGTACTCCGGAGGGTAATAGCGGTGATTTCTGGTCTATCACCAACACCAAGGCCGACATCAAGATTTTGCGACCCGATCCTGAAAAACGTACTTATTATTACGATGCCGAAGGAGAATGGCTCACCGTTGGTCATCGAGGGATAACGAACTTTTGTGGAACAAAGGATTACAACAGTCCCGATGGAGAGTGGACTACCTTAGAATTGATTTGCTTTGAAGGCAAGAGTCTGCATATTGTGAATGGACAAGTAGCCATGGCTCTAAAAAATCTTCGCTATACTACTGAGCAAGGAGATATTCCTTTGGTGGAAGGAAAACTGCAATTGCAAAGTGAAGCTGGCGAGGTGTTCTATAAAGGGATAGAGATTCGCCCGATTGAACAAATGCCTGAAAAGTATATGTCTTGTTTTGAGTAAAGATGTGGGTGTGTCAAAATTAGAATTCGACACACCCACTTATCATATATTACCTCTTATTCCTTAATACAAGCCTCATAAATAGCATTAGTAAGGCATTGCAAGAAGTTCTTGCCTTTCACTGCTTTAAAACCATTGGTCATTGCTACGATACCCCAACCATCGGCCGGACTCCAAATCATGATGCTGTTGAGACCATAGGCACCACCTGTATGACCGATAGGATAACTACCCGGAACATTGTATTTCTCATCGTCCACAAAGTCGATGAACTCTCTCAAGCAGAGGGCATACTGTTCATCACCTTCTTTCTGAACCATCCACACCGGAGTTTGCATCGCCTTGGCACTTTCTTCGGAGATGATACGGATGCCATTATACTCGCCCCCATTCATGTGCATCATCATATAGATGGCCAAATCGTGAGCCGAGATCTTCACGCCACCCGTAGGAGAAAAGATAGGCGACGAATATCCGAATACATAGTTTGGCATATCTTCCGAACGACTCTTGTAAGCACCTGTCGATTCCACATACTCGCCATCGCGGTTGGCATAGATAATGGCAAAACGGTTGGCATCCAGTGAATCGATGTTATGACCTCCATAAAGACCGAGCTTGTGAATGACATTGGTTCTGACATAATCGTCGAAACGAACGCCCGAAACCTTTTCGAGGATGGTACCCGCCAGATTGAGGCCCATGTTAGAATAGTTGTATCCTTCGCCTGGCTTGTATTCAAAATACGACTCCACGCAATCGCCATATACCGCCGGATTCAAGTGATCCAACGTAAAATAGTCTTCCTTATCGCGAATACTTGCCGTATGCGAGAGAACCATTCGCAAGGTGATTGGAATCTCCGGATGATGAGGATTTCTGATCTGGAAACCAATGAGATTGCTCACATCGTCGTCCAAAGAGAGGATACCCTTGTCCACCAATTGGAGGAGCGAGGTAGCTGTAAACGACTTGGAGATGGAGGCAATACGCATGATATCGTCATTGGCCAATGGAGTTTTTGTCTCCAGATTCTTGTATCCGAAAGACTGGTTGTACACTATTTTACCGTCTTTCACCACAGCAGCCGAGATACCCACTGCTTGAAACTCATTCATCACATCGTTGATGGCCTGGTTAGTCATCTGTTCGCGAGAAGGGGTACACGCCACGAACATCATCAACGAAGCAACAATCAGCAAGATAAATTTAGGATAACGCATGTTTCATTCATTTTAAGATTAATTCTCCCCAAAATTAAGCATTTCCCATCACATCCGAATCGTTTCGTACAGACATTATCGCAAAAAATGCCTATATTTGTTCTACAGAAGAAAAAAGAACAATAACCATGTATCAGAAATTCATCATCAATCAAGACGGAGTACTGAAGTTCGGACGAGTGTATCAGCATCGCGACCTCCTGGGTTGGGGCGAGGATTGTCCCTATGGAGGCGGACTCTGGAAGATAGACGAAGGCCGGAGATGCATCCTGCTCTATGGCCGCTCCTTCGCCTTCGGTGCCCCCGACTTCAACTATGTGCGTCGCATCGAATGGGCTGGCGTGGGTGGTACTCCCTACCCGCTTTTCTTCCTTCCGCATTGGCCCAACGAAGACCAGCTGATTCCGGTGTATGCTAACCCGTAATCCTACTATCGGTTTGCTGGTAAGGATATTTTTCCTAACTTTGTACCTTAAATAAAAGGAAAAGAATGGGATGATGATAAAATCGCTATGCTTGGTAGGTCTGGGTAGCTTCGTGGGAGGCGCGTTGAAATACCTCATCTCGACCTGGATGAAGAACGCTTGCTCGCAAGGTTTCCCGTGGGGCACACTGATGGTCAACCTCGTGGGATGCTTCCTCATCGGGGTGCTTTTCGCCTTGTTCAGCCGATATAGTTCCACCTCGCATCCTTGGTGTCTGCTCCTCACCACCGGTTTGTGTGGAGGGTTCACCACTTTCTCCACCTTTGCCAACGAAAGCCTCCAGATGCTTCAGAATGGCCAGTGGGGAGGCTTCATTACTTATGTATCCATCAGCGTGATAGCTGGAATCAGCTTGACTGCTTTGGGGTATTGGGTGGGGAAATGAATACACAAACATCCCCCTTATGAAGGGGGCCAGGGGGATGTAAAACAGGCAGAAAGATATTTGGTTAACAAGCCAATGGTACATCCCCCTACCCCCTTCGCAAGGGGGATTATCCTAACCCATTGTCATCCAGAGCGAAGCGAAGGATCTGACGTGTCATTCAGAGCGAAGCGAAGAATCTCGGGAACATCCACGTGAATGCATTCGAGATTTTTCGCCATTGGCTCAACAACTCGTCTTCGTCGCCAAAGCTCCTCTGAATGACAAGAATATGAATAAACAAAAAGAATTAACATATAAAAAAACATTACTTATGAGTGAAATTTCAAAATGCCCGAAGTGCGGTAGCGAATATGTATATTTTGACGGATCATTGTACGTTTGTCCAGATTGTACATACGAGTTCAATGAAGAAGATGTAACAGCTGCAGAAGTCGTAGAAATTGCAGTAGACAGCAATGGAGCTGAATTGCTCGATGGTGACTCGGTTACCGTTATCAAGGACTTGAAGGTAAAGGGTTCATCGATGGTCATCAAGCGCGGAACCAAGGTAAAGAGCATCCGCTTGACTGATAATCCGGAAGAAGTGGATTGCAAGATCGACGGTAGCAGCATCGTCTTGAAGACTTGTTTCTTAAAGAAGTAAAAACCTGATAGCCATGCGTATAGCAATCTATGGTGCCGGTTCATTGGGTACCATCCTCGGAGCATTCATCAGCAAGGCCGGTGTACCTATTGAGCTCATCAACCGAAACAAGGCTCATGTATCAGCCTTGAAGGAAAATGGTGCACAAGTGGTGGGCACCATGAACTTCTGCCAGCCGGTAGTGGCGTATACTCCCGACGAAATGAGCGGAACGTACGACATCATCTTCCTCATGACCAAGCAACAGCACAATGCCGAAGTGGTACAGATGCTAAAGGGTTTCTTGGCTTCGGACGGCGTTTTGGTAACCTTCCAGAACGGTCTTCCTGAAGTTCAGATAGCCGAAGTTTTGGGCGAAGAACGCGTCTTGGGATGTACCGTGGCTTGGGGAGCAACGATGCAGACACCCGGTGTATGCGAACTCACCAGCGAGTCGGATGCCCTCTCGTTCTCGCTTGGAGCCATCTCGAAACAACGTAGCAAGCACTTTGCCAAGGTTAAGGAATTGCTCGAAATGATGGGTACGGTGGAGGTGGAAGAAAACTTCTTGGGCACCCGTTGGAGCAAGTTACTCATCAATGCAGCCTTCTCGGGCATGAGTGCCGTATTGGGATGTACCTTCGGCGAAGCAGCAGGACCGAAGGATTCGCGTCGAATCGTGCAGGCATTGATCAAGGAATGTATCGACGTTTGTCAGGTGGGCGGTATCCGCATCGAACCGGTACAGGGCAAGGACATCGTGAAGTTGCTGAACTACACCAATGCCTTGAAACGTGCCTTCTCGTTCTTCATCATCCCTATCGCCATCCGCAAGCACGCCAAGCTCAAGGCCAGCATGCTTCAGGATTTGGAGAAGGGCAAGCTGACCGAAGTGGATGCCATCAACGGAGCCGTTTCCGAATATGGCCAAAAGGTGAACTTCCCTACCCCGATGAACGACAAGGTGGTGGAAATCATCCATCGCATCGAACAGGGAGAACTCAAACCATGTTTCGATAACCTGAAGTATTTCAAATGATTAGACAAGCTATCTTCCGTCTGTCGGCCAAACGGAGAGGATGCCATTTGGTCACCCGTGAGGTAATGGAACATCTACCGAAACCATTGCCTCAAACGGGCATGCTGAACCTATTTGTACAGCATACCTCGTGCGCACTCTCCATCAACGAGAATGCCGATCCCGATGTACGTACCGACATGAGCAAGATCATGGATCGCCTAGTGAAGGAGAACGAACCATATTACGATCATACCATGGAGGGGTTGGACGATATGCCGGCACATGCCAAATGCTCGCTCTTCGGGGTGAGCCTCACTATTCCCATCACCAACGGAAAGCTGAACCTCGGCACTTGGCAAGGCATCTACCTCTGCGAGTTCCGGGATTATGGTGGCGAACGACAGATTGTGGCAACCATTTATGAATAACCTCATTTCATCCTTATGCAGATTCTTTTAGCCAACGCCAAAATCATGTTTGGACATACACTACAAGAGCCCATGTCCAAACCTTTTTTCCAATCCATAGCCGATACTTTAGCTATGGAAATGGCATCCATGAGCATTGACGAACTGGCCATTCAACTGGATTGTAGCCGGAAATTGGCTGCTGAGAATAAGGAACGATACCACAACTTCTTCAACACACCAAAAATGCCCGCCCTCTTGGCGTACAATGGTCAAGCCTACAAGCATCTGAAGGCAAGCACGCTCTCACAGAATGCATTAGATTTCGGACAGGAACATCTGTGGATTACCTGCTTTCTCTACGGATTGCTTCGCCCCATGGATGGTATTGTACCTTATCGCATGGAACATTGTGTCACTTTGGAAGCTACTTATAACAAGCCCATCAACCAATTCTGGAAAGACAAGCTGACGGATATCCTCATCGAAAGCGTGAAGCTGGATGATGGTATCCTTATCCACCTCTCCACCGAAGAATACGAACATCTCTTCGATTGGAAACGGGTAAATCAAGAAGTAAAAGTCATCCAACCTCTTTTTTATGTCCGTACTCCGAAAGGCTTGAAAATGCAATCCGTATGGGCCAAATCATGCCGAGGAGCCATGACCCGATATATTTTGGAGAACCATCTGACTTCGCCCGAGGCGCTAAAAAATTTCGTCTACGAAGGGTTTGCATACAATCCTCAAGTGGGTGAAGAGGCTTTTCCGCATTTCATACGGGAAACCTAACGGAAAAATACTATCTTTGTCGCAAGAACAGAAAAGAAATTTCCATCTATGAATAAAGAAAGAAAACCTCATAATGCAATCAATCGACGTACCTTCTTGAAGAAGCTCAACGCAGCTGCTTCTGTGGTTGGTATCACCTCGCTAACCGGATGTGCTTCCGACAAGACATCTAGTCCTGCACAGACCACCGAAACCTCTGCCAAAAAAAAGGAAGGGGGCATGACCTACCGCACCACTCCTACTACCGGCGACAAGGTATCGTTGTTGGGATACGGATGCTTGCGCTGGTTCAGTGTGGTCGATAAGGAAACAGGCAAAATAGACCAGGAAGGTGTAAACCGATTGGTGGATTATGCCATCGAGCATGGTGTGAACTATTTCGATACGGCTCCCGTGTATTGCAATGGTGATTGTGAACGTGTGACCGGTATTGCCCTTAATCGCCATCCACGCGACAAGTGGTACATTGCAGCCAAGATTTCGAACTTGGAGAAACACCAATGGAGTCGCGAAGAGACCTTGAAGATGTACGAAAACTCGTTCAAGGAATTGCAGGTGGACTACATCGACTACATGCTCCTTCATGGCATCGGTATGGGAGGCATGGAAGAGCTCGAAGGACGCTTCCTGAACAATGGCGTGCTCGACCATCTGCTGGAAGAGCGCAAGAAGGGACGCATCCGCAACCTCGGTTTCTCTTTCCACGGAGATGTGAAGATATTCGACTATCTGCTCCAGCTTCATGATGAAGGCAGATACACTTGGGACATGGTACAGATCCAGCTCAACTACGTAGACTGGCGTCATGCACAGGAAGAGCATAAGCGCAACATCAATGCCGAATACCTGTATGGCGAATTGGCAAAGCGTAACATCCCGGCCGTTATCATGGAACCATTGTTGGGTGGACGATTGGCCAACGTACACGACCACATTGCAGCCATCTTGAAGCAACGTCGTCCAGACTTGTCGATTGCATCGTGGGCTTTCCGTTTTGCCGGTACTCATCCGCATGTGCTCAGTGTGCTTAGCGGTATGCCTTACATGGAACATTTGAAGGAGAACATCGAGACATACTCTCCACTCGAGCCATTGACTCAAGAAGACATGGACTTCCTCGACTCTACGGCTCAGAAGTTCGTGCGCTATCCGCTCATTCCATGCAACGATTGCAAGTATTGCATGCCTTGTCCGTATGGCATCGACATTCCGGGAGTCCTCACGCACTTCAACAAATGTGTGAACGAAGACCGTATGCCGGTGGATAGACAAGACCCGAAGTATCGCGAATATCGCAGAGCCTTCCTCATCGGTTACGACCGTTCGGTTCCTAAGCTCCGCCAGGCAAGCCATTGCACCGGATGTGGACAATGTGTGCCTAAGTGTCCGCAACGCATCAACATCGTGCGCCAACTCCAGCGTGTAGACCGCTTTGTAGAGGATTTGAAGCAAGAACGTGACTTCGACCGTACGAATTATTTGTGGTCGAGGTAAGTAATAAAAAAACAAGTTATTATATACGAGTTACCCTAAAAGATGTCATCCAGACGACCGAAGGGAGGAAGGATCTCGATAACACAAAGCGTGGATGAACACGAGATTTTTCGGGCAAGCCCTCAACAACTCGTCTTCGCTTCGCTCTGAATGACAATCCGATAAACAATCTCCCCTCTTGAGAGGGGGAAGGGGGTGTGTCATAATATAAATTTAGGCACGGATTTCACGGATTTTTTCGCTTCGCTCAACAACTCGTCACGGAAAAATTTATGTAAACACGCACTAAAAACCGTGTTAATCCGTGTAATCCGTGCCTAAAAAGAAGTAGATGCGTATTTCGACACACCCACAGAAAAAACAACCATAAACCAACCACCATGTCCATCATCGAAATAAGCTCACTCAATCACCCAGGGGTAGAAATCTTCTCCACCCTTACGGAGGCCCAACTACGGAACCGCTTGGAACCCTCGAAAGGCATCTTCATAGCCGAGAGTCCCAAGGTGATTCATGTAGCGCTGAATGCCGGATATGAACCTATCGCCTTGCTATGCGAACGGAAACACATCACGGGCGATGCAGCTTCCTTGATTGAACGATGTGGCGATATACCTGTCTATACCGGCGAGCGGGAACTCTTGGCTTCGCTCACCGGCTATACCCTTACGAGAGGGGTGCTCTGTGCCATGCGACGTCGTGAGCATCCGAAGGTAGAAGACATCTGCCAAGATGCCAAGCGTATCGTGGTGATTGATGGCGTGACAGATACCACCAACATCGGGGCCATTTTCCGATCGGCTGCTGCCTTGGGCATGGATGGCGTATTGCTTACTCCTACTTCGTGCGACCCGCTGAACCGAAGAGCGGTACGCGTATCGATGGGGTCTGTATTCCTGGTACCTTGGACATGGCTCGATGCTCCTATCCCTTCCTTGCACGAACAAGGGTTCCGTACGGCTGCTATGGCCTTGAGCGACAATTCCGTATCCATCGACCATCCGGCCTTGAAGGAGGAAGAAAAGTTAGCCATCATCCTGGGAACAGAAGGCGACGGACTTTCGCATCGGGTGATTGAGGAAGCCGATTATGTGGTACGAATCCCCATGTCGCACGAGGTCGATTCGTTGAACGTAGCAGCTGCATCTGCGGTTGCTTTCTGGGAATTGAGGGCAAAATAACACATTTCCTTTCCATTCTTGCTCCATTCACAAAAAATATCATTATCTTTGGGAAACACCTTGGAGAAAGCTATGGGAAAGAAACTTTTACATACTACAGGACGCGACGAAGAAGGACGCATCCTGCACATCAACGAAGCCGAAAAAGGGCAGACATATACCTGTCCGCTTTGTGGAGACCGCATTGTCCCCCGAAACGAGGGGAAAGCCCAACGTCCGCACTTTGCCCACTTCAAAAAGACAGAAGCGGGATGTAGTGGTGAGTCTCTACTCCACCATCTGTTCCTGCAAGCATCCATGGCTCTCCTTCAAAGCTACATTGAACAGAAGAAAGAATTTCCCATCACTTGGTCGTGCCCTTATTGCAACCGGGTCTATACCAAGGATCTACTCCAACAAGTCGCTTCATTGGCCACCGGCTATACCATAGACGGACATCGGCCCGACATCACCCTCTTCAATGAGCAAGGGCAACCCATCTTTGCCATCAAGCTGCTTATCCGTAGGAAGCTGACCAAGAAGACACTCCACTTTTACGAAGAGAAAGGGATTATCCTCATCCAGGTGCAACTGGAAGAAAACGACTGGATGAAGGTAGAAGAAAAACTTTCGAAGCCCGATTCTGTTACTTTCTGTACGAACGTGGAATGTTACAACTACCAGTTCTACAACCAATGCATCCGACGCGAATATTACTCGCAGAAGTTCAAGTGCAAGAAGTGTGGAAAGGTGGTCGATGGTTACATGGTGCGGAACACCTCGGCCTTGGGCATCCTCGGTCTAGACCGATTGAAGGAGCACGAAAAGCAGGAAATAGTAAGCAAGTTCTTCCGCGGGAAGCGTGCCACCATAGCCGATATCCTGGTGTATGGCAAATGCCGATGCGTGCCTCATAGCAAAGGATTGGTGTGCCTCAACAAGACCGACGACTTCAAAGAAAAACGTGAAAGTAAAATTACCAAGAAGAAATAAATACATCCTAACAATGAAACGAATTTGCACTCTCCTTGCCTCCCTCCTGATCTGCCTGATGGGAGTAGATGCACAGAACCCTACATCATCGGCCTATTGGTCGGGTAAGATACAGATAGGTGCCAAGCAATTGGGCATCGGATTCAACATCCAGTCATCCGAAAACGGGAAGTATACCGCAACCATGGATGTACCCGAGCAAGGTGCGAAAGGTATCCCCGTGGAAATCAAGAAGAATACGGCAGATAGCCTCGAAATAGTCATCGCTCCTCTGAATGCCAACTACCGGGGAAAGAAGGTATCCGCAGAAAGCATCGAAGGGAAATTCACCCAAAACGGAATGGCTTTTCCGCTGAACCTCAAGCCTGGCGAAGTAGGAATCGCCTTGAAGCGCCCTCAAACGCCGGAGCCTCCGTATCCGTATGCCACCGAAGAAGTGGTATTCAAGAATGAGGCCGAAGGAGCTATCTTGTCGGGCACATTGACATACCCCATCAATTACCAGTTCATGCCTAAAGGTTCCATCCCTGTGGTGTTGCTCGTAACAGGTAGTGGAGGACAAAACCGGGACGAAGAAATCTTCCAGCACAAGCCTTTCCTGGTGATTGCCGACTACTTGGCCAAGCAAGGAATCGCTTCGTTGAGATATGATGATCGGGGTGTAGCCAAGTCGACTGGCCCTACTCAAAACTCCACTACCCTGAACAACTTGGCCGATGCCGAAGCCGGCATTGACTTCCTACGCAAGCTCAATCTGTTCGGAAAGGTGGGTGTCATCGGTCATAGCGAAGGAGGCACCATTGCCTTCATGCTCGGAGCCAACCAGAAAGTGGACTTCCTCATTTCATTGGCAGGAGGTGCCACCGATGGTATGGGTGTGATAGTCGGTCAGAACAAGGCAGCCATGCAATTGCAAGGAACCAACCCGATGCTGATAGAAGATTATGCCTCGGCCTTGAAGGTGCTCTACACGGATCGTGTGGCGCGAAAACCGATTTCCGACCCGAAAGCATACGTGGAAAGCCTTTGTCAAACACATCAGCTGAACTTGCCTGAAGCCTACAAGAACAACCTCACCCAATGCACTACAGCCGGTGGAGAATGGATGACTTGGTTCTTGGGATATCATCCGGCAGAAGCCATCAAGCGAATCACCTGTCCGGTCATGGCGCTGAACGGAACCCTCGACTTGCAAGTGCTCTACAAGGATAATTTGCCAGTAGTCCGCGCCAACCTTGCTCCGAACCCGAAGCATCTCATCAAGGAATACGATTCGCTGAATCATCTGTTCCAGCATTGCACGCCTCAAACGGCTCTTAACTATGGACACATAGAAGAAACCATATCCGAAGAGGTTTTGAAGGACATGGCCAACTGGATAAAAGGAAACTAAAAAACAAGCATTTAGGAGTCAAATAAAAACGCCTTGGCGTTTGAAGTAAAACGTCAAAGCGTTTTAGTCAAAATGCCAAAGCGTTTTTAGAGAGTTATCAGCATGAAGGAAAAAACAACCGGACACCTTGCGTGTTTCATTGCATACGCCATCTTTGGCATCAACATTATTGTCTGCAAGGATTTGACAAGCAGTCGGCTCATTTCGCCCATTGCCTTGTTCTGCATCCGCTCACTCGGAGCCGGATTGCTCTTTTGGATTATCTCCAGCTTCTTACCTAAAGAAAAGGTAGAGAAAAAGGATTATGCCAAAATCTTGGCAGCATCGTTGCTCGGGTTCTTCCTCACGCAGATGACCTTTCTGATTGCCATACCAGACATCACCCCGATGGACTGCTCCATCGTGAGTTCCCTCTCGCCCATCTACACGATGTTCATTGCTGCATACGCACTGAAGGAACCCATCACCTTGCGAAAAGCCGGAGGGGTAGCTATCAGTTTCTTGGGCGTTATCTACCTGATTATGAATAGTGTGACAAGCACAGGTGGTACGACAGAGACTAGCCTCACAGGCATTTTGCTCATGATAGCCAATAGCCTCTGCTTCTCGCTCTACTTGGGATTGTTCAAACCGGTTATCGCAAAATACTCGGTCATCACGTTCATGAAGTGGATTTTTCTCTTTGCCTCCGTCTTCTCCCTTCCGTTGGCTGGACGGGAACTTGTGACCTTCGACTATAGCTTGCTTTCGGGCATGTACCTATGGGAATTGGCATTCCTCATTGTATGCTCCACCTTCATCACCTACTTCCTTATTCCATTGGGGCAGAAACGCATCCGCCCTACCCTGGTAAGCATGTACTCGTATGTACAACCCATCATAGCCATTGCCATCAGCATTTGGGTAGGCATGGATTCACTCAGCTGGCAGAAGGTACTGGCCGGCATCATGGTGTTTGGTGGTGTGGTACTGGTCAACTATAGCCGAAGCGCCAAATAAGATTAATTTCCTACGTTTACCTTTTCGAAGTTGTAGCCCATGCGCTTCAACTGGATGGCTGCACCTGTGCGGAACATCACTCTACAAGCACGCGAGAACACATGGAAAGCCATTTCGCTCTGAGGAGGAATCTGCTCGAAACGGATCAATGCCACCAACTTCTCACCACACTGACGGATGGTTTCTTCCAATTCCTTGGCAGTACGGCTATCCAAAGGCATACGGAGCAAATCGCGCACAATGTGCTCGTCCATATCGTCGAAACCCTGCTCGCCATAATAGCTCTGGTAAGGCATCTTGAGGAAAGTTTCCCAATCGGCATCCCAACCATACGCCACGGCCAAGCCCAAATAGGCAGCCCATGAAACAGATACGGTAGGGTACTTGGCAATCTCGGGCACAGCATCGCCCATGTATTCCGGAGCCAGAATCTTCCATTGCTCATCGATGTCTTCTGTAGACAACAACACACCCTTCAACGCATTACGCGATGTACAAAGACGCAGCACCTCGTCCTGCATCTTCTCTTCCAAACGAACTAAATATTGTATATCCATTGTTTTATATCTATTCTAATTTTCAATTTACGCCATAGTAAACTTACAATAAATAGGATACTTAATAAACTAAAGATCCCTGTTTATCGACTTAAATCTTTATTTCAAATACCTTAATCGGAACTCTAAATATTCTGCTAACCTTAACAATTTCAACAAAGACATCAGAAGGTAATATTTGCTTTTTTATTACATTTACTACTGAACCTACAGGTAATGCATCTTGTATTATCTTTAATTCATGTTCTGTGTATTCTCTATAATATCTAGCGTATAATAAAGTATGACCTTTATTTATTTCTTTGAGTATTTTATTCAGTAATAATGAAACATCATTTGTCTCTATTTTATGAATAGTATCTTGATATTGATTTATTTCTTCTGTTGTCCATTTATGTCTTACGCTTACACTATATCTACATCCACACCTTTCACAAACAACATATTCTTGAGTTCCATACCAAAAATTATCAAAACCACATTCTGGACAATTCACACCATTCATTTTATATTTTGTTTAAATAAGAATAATTATTTTAATTATTATAACTTATTATATGAACAACAAAAATACATATTTTTTTTATATTATCTATTACATTTGCAAAAAGATTATCATCCTCAATCAGACATAACGAAAAGAAAGGATGTGTAAAAAACTTACACATCCTTTCTTTATACACTATTATCCAACCATGCGAGTAACCCAAATCCAGAAAGGTGCAGCTATCACAAAGAGCAGAATACTGAATGCCAACGAAGAGGTACCGGTACGTTCGTAAAGCTGGTTCTGGTTACCAATGATGATACCCGAGAATGCAGGAGGCAAGGCACCGGCCAAAACCATCATCTGGAGTTTGTCGCTCTCCATGTGGAAAAGCAATCCTACAATGAGAAGGGCTGCCGGCATCAAAACCAACTTCTGGATGGTGTTGTACACCACTTCCTTATCCAACTGGAACTTCATGCTACTCAGTGTCAAACCGGCTGCAAATACAGCTACACCGGAGTTGGCCTTCGCAATCAGTTCGAAGTTCGGGTCGAGAATCACCGGGAACTTGATATCGAGCAATACCAGGATTACCGCCAAGATAGGTGCCCAACATACCGGTTCCTTCAAGGCATCGATCACCGGATTCGATTTCTTTCCACCCGATGGCGCACCACTACCCTTCCCCTGATTCATCAAGGCCAAACCGATAGGAATATTCACGGCATTTACCACAATGGAGACAATAGCTACCACCAAGCCGGTAGTTGCAGTAGCTCCATAGATAGGTTCCAGCACCGCAAATCCCAAGAAACCGATGGTTGGCGAACCCGAAATCAAGGCACATACCGCTGCCTCGCTCTTGGTGTGGTTGAAGAACTTGTAGCACGAAAAGTAAGCCCAGAGAAACATACCAGTGATGATTACCAAACTGACGATGGTCAGCTTCAAGTCGTCGAACAACATAGCGCTGTCCGCCTTTACAATCGACACGAAGAGTGCAGCCGGCAAGGCATAAGTCAAGACCAACTTGTTCAGCACCTTCGAGTCTTCTGCCTTGAATACCTTCCGTTTCCCCGCCATATAGCCCAAGAACATGATGACGAAGATTGGAAGGATATCCTTTATTAATATATTGATCATACGCTAATTTATTTTACCGATGAATGAGGATTCAAGTTACCGATATGTCCGCTCTCCACACCTACCGAAGGATCGATGACACAATTGATTAGCGATGGCAATTTCGATGCCAAGGCAGCGCTCAACGCATCGTCCAGTTCCTCCGGAGTGGTTACATGGTAAGCCTTTCCGCCAAACGCTTCGATCATGCGGTCGTAACGGGCTTCGGGCATCAGCATGGTAGGTGCAGAGTCGCCATTGGTTCCTTGCGCTTTCTCATCCCCGCGATAGATACCTCCATTGTTGAGTATCAGCACGGTCACCGGCAATCGGTAACGACAAATGGTTTC
>JAFYWH010000122.1 GCA_017558175.1 Bacteroidaceae bacterium | reverse complement strand
GTAACCTGTTCCTTCAATGTAGGAGCCAACATACCTTCCATCGCAGCCTTCACTTCTTCAATAGCATCGTAAATGACTGAGTACTTACGGATATCTACACCATCCTGTTCAGCCAACTTAGCAGCCGATGCAGAAGGACGTACCTGGAAACCAACGATAATTGCGTTAGACGCAGCAGCCAAAGTTACATCCGATTCAGAAATCTGACCAACACCCTTGTGAAGCACGTTCACCTGAATCTGTTCAGTAGACAACTTGATCAACTAGTCGCTCAATGCTTCTACAGAACCGTCCACGTCACCCTTCACGATGATGTTCAATTCGTGGAAGTCACCCAAAGCCAAACGACGGCCAACTTCATCGAGAGTCAACATCTTCTGAGTACGCAAGCCCTGTTCACGTTGCAACTGTTCACGCTTGTTAGCTACTTCACGAGCTTCCTGGTCTGTATCGAATACGTGGAATGTATCACCTGCAGCCGGAGCACCATTCAAACCGAGAATCAATACCGGTTCAGCTGGACCTGCTTCCTTGATACGTTGGTTACGTTCGTTGAACATCGCCTTAACCTTACCGTATGCGGTACCAGCCAATACTGTATCACCGATACGCAATGTACCATTCGATACCAATACGGTTGCTACATAACCACGGCCCTTATCCAATGAAGATTCGATGATAGAACCTGTAGCCTTACGGTTCGGGTTTGCCTTCAAATCCAACATTTCGGCTTCGAGCAATACCTTTTCCAACAATTCTTCTACACCTACACCCTTCTTAGCCGAGATTTCTTGTGACTGATACTTACCACCCCATTCTTCTACGAGGAAGTTCATAGCAGCCAATTCTTCACGAATCTTATCCGGATTAGCTGTCGGCTTATCGATCTTGTTGATTGCAAAGACGATAGGTACACCTGCAGCCATCGCGTGGTTGATAGCTTCCTTAGTCTGAGGCATCACGTTGTCGTCGGCAGCTACGATGATGATAACGATGTCAGTAACCTTCGCACCACGAGCACGCATCGCTGTAAACGCTTCGTGACCCGGAGTATCGAGGAACGTAATGCGACGACCATCTTCCAACTTCACGTTGTAAGCACCGATGTGCTGAGTGATACCACCCGCTTCACCTGCGATTACGTTTGCCTTACGGATGTAGTCAAGCAATGAAGTCTTACCATGGTCAACGTGACCCATCACGGTTACGATCGGAGCACGTGGTTCCAAATCTTCTTCCGCATCAGCTTCTTCAACGATAGCTTGCGATACTTCCGCACTTACATATTCTGTCTGATAGCCGAATTCTTCAGCCACCAAGTTAATAGTTTCTGCATCCAAGCGCTGGTTGATAGATACCATCATACCAATGCTCATACATGTACCGATAACCTGAGTTACAGGAACGTCCATCATGTTGGCCAATTCGTTTGCTGTAACGAATTCGGTCAGCTTCAGGATCTTGCTTTCTTCCTGTTCCATTTCTTCCTGCTCCATCATACGGTCACGCACATTGTCACGCTTTTCCTTACGATACTTAGCAGCCTTATTCTTGGTCTTGTTAGTCAAGCGAGCCAAAGTTTCCTTTACTTGCTTTGCTACGTCCTCATCGCTAACTTCCACTTTCGGAGCCGGTTTCTTGAAGCGATCCTTATTCGGCTTACCTTGATCCTTGCCCGGTTTACCTTGAGGAGCGTTTCCACCCTTAGCTGCATGTCCATCCTTACCTTCCTTACGACGGTCTGCAGGCTGGTTTCCAGGTGAATTAATGTCCACACGTTCCTTGCCGATGCGGTTACGTTTTTTCTTCTTACCGCCTTCGTCATCATTGTCCTTGCCACTCTTGTCGTCAGACTTACGGATTTCCTTGATGATGGCATCCTTCATCTGCTTACGCTGCTCCTGACGAATCTTTTCCTTTTCGTCACGTTCCTTCTTCTTCTCCTCTTTAGACTTCTTCTTCGGACGAGTAGACTGATTCAAAGCAGCCAAGTCTATTTGGCCAACGACATTGATTGTCGATTTAAATTCTGTAGGACGGATTTTGAATACACCTTCAACATCCGGATTATTTTCTGCTTCTGAAGCTTTCTTTTCCATTGGCAATTCTTGTGGTTCAACAATTTCAGGAGCCGGTGCTTCTACCGCTTCCGGCTTCTGTTCCATTACCGGAGCCTGCACTTCCGGCTGTTCTTCCACCTTTGGTTCCGCTTCCTTCACAGGTTCTTCGGCCTTGGGTGCTGCAGGACGCTTATTCAGTTTGTCCAAATCAATTTTGCCAACAGGCTTGAACTTCGGACGAAGGTCGATTTCTTGTTCTTCCTCCTTCTTCGGTGCTTCATATCCTTCGATGGATACGGAAGCCTTGTTGCGTTCCTTGCTTTGTCTTTCCTGTATGAACTTTTCAGTTTCCTTTTTCAGGTTCTTGTCGGTACTGAACTCCTTCACAAGTTCAGCATATTGTTCTTCGGTAATCTTGGCATTAGGGCTTGCCTCGATGGCATATCCCTTCTTTTGCAAGAATTCAACTACCGTCGTTATTCCTACATTAAGGTCTCTTGTTACTTTGTTCAGTCTTATTGTCATAATTCTTATTATTCTTCAAACTCTGCTCTTAAAATATCCAACACTTCATCTACGGTGTCTTCTTCCAAGTCTGCTTTCTCGATAAGCATTTCACGAGGTGCATTCAGCACTGCCTTAGCTGTATCAAGTCCAAGAGACTTAATGGAATTGATGACCCACTCATCAATTTCATCCTTGAATTCATCCAAGTAGATATCTTCATCATCTGCATTTTCATCCAATTCACGATAAACGTCGATAGTATATTCAGTCAACATACTTGCCAACTTGATGTTCATACCGCCCTTACCGATAGCCAATGAAACTTCTTCCGGTCTCAAATATACTTCAGCCTTCTTTTCTTCTTCGTGCATAGTAATGCTGCTTACCTTAGCTGGGCTAAGAGCACGCTGAATGAAGAGTTGGATGTTGGATGTATAGTTGATAACATCGATGTTTTCGTTGCGAAGTTCGCGTACGATACCGTGGATACGGCTACCCTTCACACCGACACAAGCTCCTACCGGATCAATGCGTTCATCATAGCTTTCTACTGCAATCTTAGCTCTTTCGCCTGGGATACGGGCAATCTTCTTGATAGTAATCAAGCCATCGTTGATTTCCGGCACTTCCTGTTCGAGCAAGCGTTCAAGGAACATCGGCGATGTACGGCTCAAGATGATCTTCGGGTTGTTGTTACGGTTGTCCACGCGAGCCACTACAGCACGTACGGTTTCACCCTTGCGATAGAAGTCACTCGGAATCTGTTCTGTCTTCGGCAAAAGGAGTTCGTTACCTTCATCATCCAACAAGAGGATTTCCTTCTTCCAGATCTGATAAACTTCAGCAGCGATGATGGTACCTACCTTGTCGATATACTTGTTGTAAAGGCTATCCTTTTCCAATTCCAGAATCTTGCTAGCCAATGTCTGGCGCAAATTCAAGATGGCACGACGTCCGAACTTCGCGAAAATCACTTCATCAGTTACTTCTTCACCTACTTCATAAGATGCATCGATCTTGCGTGCTTCTGTCAATGCGATTTCGCGATTGTCATCCTCCAAATCCTCGTCTGCCACTACCACACGGTTGCGCCAGATTTCGAAGTCTCCCTTGTCTGGATTCACGATTACGTCGTAATTTTCATCAGAGCCGAACATCTTGGCAATCACACTACGGAAGCTTTCTTCCAACACGCTTACCATCGTAGTGCGATCGATGTTCTTCGTATCCTTAAATTCCGAGAACGTATCAATCAAGCTGATTGTTTCTTCTTTCTTGGCCATAATTTACTTAAAACTAATTAGATATTTAGTATATTTTATTTCTTCGTACTTAAATGTCACGTCTTCCTCCACCAGTTTAGGGCGTTTTGCGCCTTCCGGCTTCACCTTCTTCATCACCGTCACGGTCATCGTTTCCTCATTGGCATCCTTCAACACCCCTTCCAACTTCTTGCCTTCGCGAGTCAACACTTCCACGTCCTTTCCGATGTGGATCAAATACTGCTGCAACACCTTGAAAGGTTGTCCGATACCAGCCGAACCGACTTCCAGTTCATAATCCTCCTCTTCCCGGTCGAGCTTCGACTCGATGAATCGGCTGAGTTCCACACAATCATCAATCCATACACCTTCAGCATGGTCGATTTCCACTACAATCTTGTCATCCGGGCTTACGGACACATCCACCAGAAAATAATCCTTATCTTCCAGCCATTCGTTCACAATCCCGCTTACGATCTTTTTGTCTATCATTGATTCACTATTAAGAACAAAAAAAGGGCTTAATCAAGCCCCACCATTCATCCATTTCGGTGCAAATATACAAATTATCCATCAGTGCCACAATTATTTCCCGTTTTTTTTATAGTTTTGCACAAACTTAATTGAATATGGCTGCAAAAAGAACCAATCCGCATAAAAACTTCATGGTATTCAATGCCGTGCTCTTCTTCGCCGTGCTCTTCATCACGGCTTTGTTCCTTTATTTGGCATACACTTTCAAGCGCGATGCCGACAAGGCTGCAATAAGCTACAAAGGCCGGTACCACATCGAGGTATCTACCGACTTTGCCGGCAATGGCCTCAGCATTTATGTGAACGACAGCCTTCTGATGGACGGAACGATGCCGGACACGCTCGTATCCTTCGACATCAACCGCTTTGCCGAAGAACACGCCTTGCTGATTGTAGACAAACGAACAGATGCCGTCACCCCTTTCAACCTCAGCAAAGAAGGCGGGAAAATCGTAGTCAAGAAAGAAGGAAGCGAAATCATTGTGGAAGAAACGCCTTCACGTTTTTGAGAAACGTCAGCGCATTTTCTACAGAACGTCAGCACGTTTTATGGCAACCAAACGAACCATCCCCGATCAGGACTTCGGACAAATTATCATTCGCACCCGAATCACGGCACGCAACATCAGTATGCGTACCAAGCCCGACGGACTTCATGTCACCGTACCACCCTATAGCCAAACAAGCAAGGTCTTGGCTGCCATCGAGGAATTCCGCCCCCGATTGTTAGAGAATTGGCAGAAGGCTGCTCCTCAATCCTTGGACTTGAATTTCCACATCGAAACACCTTGTTTCCGTTTACAGATGAAGCAAGGCAAGCTCTCCCGATTCATGGTTCGCACAGATGAGGATGGTATCACCATTCTCTGTCCTCCTCAAGTGGATTTTACACAGAAATCCGTACAAGAGCTGCTTCGCAATGCCATCATCCGCGCCCTAAAGAAAAGTGCACAAGCTTACTTACCGCCACTCCTCAACGAGCTGGCCGAACACTATGGTTTCAAATACAAGCGAGTCAAGATTACGGGAAGTAAAAGCCGTTGGGGAAGCTGTTCCGCTACAGGCAGCATCAACCTTTCGTGTTACCTGATGCTCCTGCCACCACACCTCATGGATTATGTCCTGCTACACGAACTGACCCACACCCGAGAAATGAACCACGGTCCGAAGTTTTGGGAGATACT
>JAFYWH010000121.1 GCA_017558175.1 Bacteroidaceae bacterium | reverse complement strand
ATTGAGCATCAACACCATGAGTTTGGGTGGTATGGCCATCGCTATCGGTTCGTTGGTGGATGATGCCATCGTCGATGTGGAAAATGTGTGGAAGCGTTTGCGCGAAAACCGCTTGTTGCCGGAAGGCGAACGAAGAAGCATTAAGGAGGTGGTGTTCGAGGCTTCGAAAGAAGTGCGTATGCCTATCCTCAACTCGACCTTGATTATTGTGGTGAGCTTCGTGCCTCTCTTCTTCTTGAGTGGAATGGAAGGCCGTATGTTGGTGCCTCTGGGCATTGCTTTCATCGTGGCATTGTTTGCTTCTACTTTGGTGGCATTGACCTTGACGCCTGTGCTTTGTAGCTATTTGTTGGGCAACAAGCAGGGAGGACTCCCGAAGGAAGCATTCGTGGCTGTATGGATGAAGAGACATTACGAACGCGCCTTGTTGTGGGCCTTGAATCACAAGGCTATTGTGTTGGGAGGTACAGGTGCCTTGTTTGTGGGGGCTTTGGTGTGCTTCTTCACATTGGGACGCTCGTTCCTACCATCGTTCAATGAAGGATCGCTGACCATCAATATCACTTCCATGCCAGGGGTATCGCTCGAAGAATCCGACAAGTTGGGTCATCGTGCCGAAGAACTCCTCCTCTCCATTCCTGAAATTCAAACCGTAGCTCGCAAGACCGGTCGTGCAGAGTTGGACGAACACTCACGCGGGGTGAATGGTAGTGAAATAGAAGCACCATACGAACTAAAAGAGCGTTCGAAAGAAGAAATGATGCAGGAGGTTCGTGAAAAGCTCGGCACCCTTTCAGGAGCAAACATTGAGCTTGGCCAACCGATCAGCCATCGTATCGATGCCATGCTTTCGGGTACCAAGGCGGGCATTGCCATCAAGCTCTTTGGTGATGACTTGAACTATCTCTATCTCTATGCCAACCGCATCAAGAGCGCCATCAGCGATGTGGAAGGGATAGCCGACCTTAATGTAGAACAACAAACCGAACGCCCTCAATTGCAAATCGTGCCGAAGCGTGAGATGATGGCGAAGTATGGGGTGACCATGCCTGAATTTGCAGAGTTTGTAGAAGTGAACCTGGCGGGTGCTGTGGTATCGCAAGTCTATGAAAAAGGAAAGGTGTTCAACCTCATCGTGCGTGCCAAGGATAATGTACGCGATGAAACCGACAAGGTGAACGACCTGATGATTGATACTCCAACAGGCGAACGCATTCCATTGAGCTATGTAGCTGATGTGGTTTCGACCATGGGCCCGAATAGCGTGAGCCGTGAGAATGTGAAGCGAAAGATCGTGATCTCTGCTAATACAAGCGGACGCGACCTTCGTGGGGTGGTGAACGACATCCGTGAGCGCATCGATGCCGAGGTAAAATTGCCGGAAGGTTATCATGTGGAATTCGGAGGCCAGTTCGAGAGCGAGGAAGCAGCCAGCCGTACATTGCTTTTGGCTTCGTTGATGAGTATTGTGGTCATCTTCCTCTTGATCTATACCGAGTTCAAGCATGCTGCTCAAAGTGGGGTGATCTTGCTTAACTTGCCTTTGGCCTTGATTGGTGGGGTATTCGCTTTGATGATCACTACGGGCGAAATCAGTATTCCGGCCATCATTGGTTTCATCTCGTTGTTTGGAATTGCTACTCGTAACGGTATGTTGCTCATCGGTCGTTATAACCGATTGCGTGAAGAAGGTATGCCATTGCAGGAAAGTATAGTTCAGGGTTCGCTCGACCGACTCAATCCGATTCTCATGACCGCCTTGAGTTCGGCGTTGGCTTTGATTCCATTGGCCTTCCGGGGTGATTTGCCAGGTAATGAAATCCAGAGTCCGATGGCGAAGGTTATCTTGGGTGGTTTGTTGACATCGACCTTCCTCAATGCCTTCATCATCCCGATTGTTTATGAATTGATGAACCGTAAGAAATGATATTAATTCACCACGGAGTGCATGGAGTTTTATAGAGTTTTTTTAAAAAATACTCCGTGATACTCTATGTACTCTGTGGTGAACAAAACAAAGATTATGAAGAAACAAATCATCACTATAGCACTTTGCATCCCCATGTGGATGCAGGCGCAAAGCATCGATCATGTGCTTCAAAGCATCGAGCAGAACAATAAGGAATTG
This sequence comes from Bacteroidaceae bacterium, assembly GCA_017558175.1. Taxonomy (GTDB): domain Bacteria; phylum Bacteroidota; class Bacteroidia; order Bacteroidales; family Bacteroidaceae; genus Phocaeicola. The sequence goes on along the minus strand of JAFYWH010000121.1, from coordinate 1,034 downwards.
CAATCTGTTCTGCAATTGACCAAGGCACAAAAGATGGAAAATAGAACCGAGAACAACTTGTCGGATCCGACTTTGAGTTATAGTTCCTTCTATCGCAATGGAGGAGGAACAGGACATGGTACCGAGTTTGTGGCTTCGCAAGGTTTCGATTTCCCTACCCAATACATTACCCGCAACAGACAAGCGGATTTGGCGAATGAAGCACTCGACTTGCAACAACAAGCCACTCGTAGAGACATCCTTCTTCAAGCAAAGAACCTTTGTCTGGACCTGGTCTTGTTGAATAAGGAAAAGGATTTGATGGACATTCGCAAGCAAAATGCAGATGAATTGGAAACCCTCTATGCCAAGCGTTTGGAAGCAGGGGATGCCAACATCCTTGAAGTGAACAAGATCAAGATGGAGCGCATGAATGTGCAGACCGAGGTGGCTCAAAACAATGCTTCCCATCGCAATGCCCTCCAATCCTTGCTCGCCATGAACGGGAACTTGCCTTTGGAGTTTTCGGAAACCAACTATCCGCAAGTGAAGGAAATCATGGATTACAACACTCTTCGTGATGAGGTGATGGCCTCTGACAAGAACTTGCAAGCCTTGGATTTTGCCAAGAGAGCTTCTGACAAGCAGGTATCAGTAAACAAGCAGAACTGGCTTCCTAAACTTGAAGCAGGCTTCCGTCGGAATACCGAATCGGGTATCTCTATGAATGGTTTTGTGGTGGGAGGTTCCATTCCTTTGTTCTCCAATCGCAAGAAGGTGCAGATAGCCAAGGCACAAGCTATCAGTGCCCAATTGATGCAGGAAGATGCCAAGTTGGAAATGGAAAACTCGCTCATGGCACTTTTCAATGAGATGCAACAACTCAAAGAAGCCATGAACTCCTACGATGTTCCTTTGATGTACAAGTCGCTCGACCTTTTGAAGCAAGCCTTGAAGGAAGGTCAGATTTCCTTGATAGAATATTTCGTTGAGGCTGAATCGGTTTACAAGAATCTCCAAGCCCATATGCAATTGGAAAACCAATATCAGAAGGT
>JAFYWH010000120.1 GCA_017558175.1 Bacteroidaceae bacterium | reverse complement strand
GTATTGAAGGCTGTTGAAGCTAAGTTGCCAGGTTTCCCAATCGTATTGCACGGTTCTTCTTCAGTTCCACAGGAAGAAGTTGCTACTATCAACAAGTTTGGTGGTGCTTTGAAGGCTGCTATCGGTATTCCAGAAGAATGGTTGCGTGAATCAGCTAAGTCAGCTGTATGTAAGATCAACATCGACTCTGACTCTCGTTTGGCTATGACTGCTGCTATCCGTCAGACGTTCGCTGAAAAGCCAGCTGAATTCGACCCACGTAAGTACTTGGGCCCAGCTCGCGACAACATGGAAAAGATGTACAAGCACAAGATCATCAACGTGCTTGGTTCTGATGGCAAGTTGAGCTGCTAATCATCTTTTTACTAAAAGATAATGTGAAGGCTGCTTTCCCTATGCGGGGAGGCAGCCTTTCCTTTTATAATTATGTTGCAGAATATGGGATAAAATGGCCGAAGTATGGGACATGAACCGAACGGATGCAATGCTTATTTTTGCGGAGTCAACTCAAAAACAAAACGAATGATGAAGAAATTGGTCAATCCGCAATATGAGTATTTGTCCCCGTTGTTGGACTCGCTCATTCAGCCCGATTATTTTGGAACTCATGGAGAAGTGCTGTACGATGTAGGGCGTAATCTGGTCAAGCGTTTCCGGTTGGGGGAGACGGATGTTGTGGTAAAACGCTTTGGGCGCATCACTTCCTTCAACCGACTGATGTATGCCACGGTTCGTGAGAGCAAGGCGATGCGGGCTTATACCTATGCATCCAAACTACGGAGCATGGGAATCTCTACTCCCGATGAAATAGCCGTATTGGAAATCTGTTCGGAGGGTGTGCTACAAGAGAGTTATTTCGTTTCGGCTTATTCGGATTATCGGTCGCTCTTGCATCTGCGTGAATTTACTTGGGAGCAACGGGAGCTTTTCCCGCTTTTGGATGCATTGGCTACTTGGCTTCGTGAGGTGCATGACAAAGGAGTCCTTCATCAGGACTTGAATATAGGGAACATTCTTTATCAAGAGCATCCCGATGGAAGGTTTTCCTTTCAGTTGATTGATAACAATCGGATGAAGTTTTGTCCTCAGTTGACTTTGGATATGCGATTGAAAGATTTGTGCCGACTCTCTACGAATCTCGATTTGTTCCATTATGTGCTGAACAAATACTTGTCTTGTTGCCCGTGCGATTGCTATATGGCTCAACTGAAAGGTGGATTCTATAAATTCGTGTTCGAGTATCGGCAAATCATCAAGAGGAAGCTGAAGAGGAGGGTGAAAAGCAAGGGTTCTACCAAGATGCCATTACAATGTAGGGAAGGCTGAGAGGAGCCCTCTTCGGCCTTTTTTTAAAACGCCTTGACGTTTTGAGTAAAACGCCTAAGCATTTTCCTTTAAACGCCTAAGCGTTTTAAAAAAAGTGTGTTTGTCTGTGTGGTTGGGAGAATATTCGTATATTTGTAAACCTAATACTATCAAGACATGGAATCGACAATACAGAAAACACCACGCATCGAGATGGTCGATGCATTGCGAGGGTTTGCCGTTATGGCCATCTTGCTTGTACATAGTGTGGAACATTTTATCTTCCCGGTTTATCCTACCGATTCGCCGGCTTGGCTCAGTGCATTGGATACAGGAACCTTTAATGCCGTGTTTGCTCTCTTTGCCGGAAAGGCGTATGCTATCTTCTCCCTTTTGTTCGGATTTACCTTTTTCATTCAGTGCGATAACCAACGGAAGTTGGGCAAGGACTTCGGCTATCGATACTTGTGGCGATTGGTGTTGTTGGCAGGATTTGCTACCCTCAATGCGGCTTTCTTCCCGGGTGGAGATGTGTTGTTGCTCTATTCGGTGATGGGTTTGGTGCTCTTTATCGTTCGGAAATGGAGCGATAAGGCCATCTTGCTGGCTGCAATCTTCTTTACTTTGCAACCCATCGAATGGTATCACTATGTGGTTAGCTTGATAAATCCGGCACATCAGTTGCCCGACTATGGGGTAGGACCGATGTATGATCAGGTGGCCGAAGTCACCAAGTCCGGTAACTTCTGGGAATTCCTTTGGTGTAACATCACCCTCGGTCAGAAGGCCAGCTTCATGTGGGCGGTAGGTGCCGGACGAGTGTTGCAAACCGCCGGATTGTTCCTCATTGGGATGTACATCGGTCGTAAGCGCTTGTTCGAGAGCAATGTTCGGAATCTCCGTTTCTGGACCAAGGCTTTGATAATAAGTGCCGTAGCTTTTGCTCCATTGCTCTCGCTTCACAACTTGATAATGGAAGGAAGTCCGTTGGTAGGACAAACCGCTGGAACCGCCTTCGATATGTGGCAGAAGTTGGCATTTACTTTCGTGTTGGTGTCTTCATTCGTATTGCTTTATCAGTATAAGGGCTTTCGCGATAAGGTATCTAACCTCCGCTTTTATGGCAAGATGAGTCTCACTAACTATGTATCGCAATCCATCATCGGTGCTATCATTTACTTCCCGTTCGGTTTGTATCTGGCTCCTTATTGTGGATATACCGTCAGCTTGCTCATTGGCATGGCGACTATTTTCTGCCAGGTTCAGTTCTGTAAGTGGTGGTTCAAGAGCCATAAGCAAGGTCCGTTGGAAGGACTTTGGCACAAGTGGACATGGTTGTAACCTTACGCCTCCTCTTTCGATTGCCGGTATTGCATGGGAGTCATGCCGGTATGTATCTTCACGAATTTCCCGAAGAACGAAGGGTTGGGAAAATCGAATAGGTCTGCCAGTTCCTTCATGCTGATGTCGGAGTGTCTCAGTTTGAGCTTGATTTGCTTGATGGCGTTCTCGTTGATGATTTGTAAGGGTGTCTTGCCGGTAACCATCTTGATGATGGAACTGAGATACTTCGGGCTATAGCATAGCCGGTCCGCATAATAGTTGACGGACCGGTGCGAGCCATCGTCTACATTGACCAATTCAAGGAAGGAACGGGTGATGACGATGGCACGGTTGTGGTTGATGTCCTTCCGTTTCTCGTCGGGCACCATTTTGTTGAGGTTAGCCATCATTTCGCACAACATTCCGGCAAGGTGATATCGGCGTGTCTGCTTGCTATAAACATGAGGCTGCTCTTGTGTGAGGGTAAGCAGTAATTCCTTGTATAGAAACATCTTATACGACTTGCCGGGCTTGATGGGATGCACCGGGTTATGATACAGGTAGCTCATGGTGTGCCATGTCTCTCTGCTGGGAGCAAGAAACTCTTCCATGAAAGTAGGCGAAATGGCAGCTATCTTCATGGTATAGGAATCGTTCCGAACCACTTTTCGCAAGATGGTATTGGGAGGCAAGATGGCACAATAGTCCTTTTGAAGCATGTGCAGTTGTCCGTTGATGTTCACGGTGATGTGTCCTTTCACACAAAATGCGATTAGGAAACAGTCCAGCTTGACTGTTTCTTCGTCCGATTCCATCATCTCCGAGAGGTTGTCCATCACGGCTATATCGTCGTCCATATAAATGGTATGTTCGGGGTGTTGCTTGAAGCGTTGCAACCCGATGAGAGGCAAGTCTGTTTTCATTCGTATAGTCTTTGAGTTTTGTTTGCAAAATTGGCGAATAATGCCGAAACATCAATTTCCTATACGATAGACTTTCTGTCCGTTTTTTCGGAGAATGGTGTTGGTGCATGATAAAATTGAATATGTGGTAAAATTATCGTACCTTTGCGCGGATTTTCACGAAGGTGGACAATCTCACATTCCCGCAAATAAATAAGTAAAAATAAAACTCTATTACAATGAAAGAAAAAAGATTGAACGATTCAGCTGCTATGCGTTGGGGGGCCTTGGGAGTGGTTTCCTTTACCATGATGGCTGCTTATTTTGTGAATGATGTAATGATGCCGCTCAAGTCGATGCTTGAAACGGAGTTGGCATGGAACAGTACAGAATTCGGAACGTATGCTGGAGCTTATAGTTTTCTGAATGTCTTTTTGTTGATGCTACTTTGGGGGGGATTGATTCTCGACCGTTTCGGGGTGCGCTTTACAGGTAAGTTGTCAACCATCCTGATGGTGGCAGGTGCTGCACTCGAATATTATGGCTTGACTGTTTTGGCGGAAGATACAAGCATGATTTTCGGCTTCAAGTCGGGTGTGATGGTGGCATCGGCCGGTTATGCTATTTTCGGTGTAGGTGCCGAAGTGGCTGGTATTACTGTTACTAAGGTGATTGCCAAGTGGTTCCGTGGCAAAGAAATGGCAACAGCGATGGGGGTACAGGTGGCATTGGCACGTATCGGTTCGCAGGTAGCTTTTGCTTGTGCTATTCCGATGGCACGTGCAGCCCATGTTTCAACTCCTATTCTCGTTGGTTTGTTGCTACTTTTGGGTGGTATGGTGGCTTACTTCGTCTTCTCGGTGATGGACAAGAAACTCGACAAGCAAATCCAGAACGATCCGACAGCGGATGAGGACGAAGAAAAGTTCTCGATGAAGGACGTGACAAGCATCCTTTCCAGTCCTGGATTCTGGTTGATTGCCTTGCTTTGTGTGTTGTTCTACTCTTGTGTCTTCCCATTCCAAAAGTTTGCTTCTGAATTGATGATTGGTAAGTATGGCATCGACGAAAGCATTGCCGGAACCATTGCCGGTTTGCCTGCTCTCGGTGCTTTGGTATTGACTCCTATCTTCGGTGGTATTGTAGATAAGCGTGGTAAGGGTGCCAGCATCATGATTCTCGGTGCTGCAATGTTGATTGGTGTACATTTTGTTTATTCATTGCCGGGCGTTACTGCCGGATGGGTAGCCGTTGTATTGATGATTGTATTGGGTATTGCTTTCTCGTTGGTTCCTTCGGCTATGTGGCCGGCTGTTCCAAAGATTTTTCCGGCTCACCAGTTGGGTACAGCCTATGCGTTGATTTTCTTGATTCAGAACGTAGGTTTGTGGGGTGTTCCTACATTGATTGGTTGGGTGCTCGACAACTATTGTGTGGTTACATTGGCAGATGGTGCTAAGAGTTACGACTATACGTTGCCGATGATTATCTTTACAGGTCTTGCGGTATTGTCTATGCTGGTGGCGTTTGCCTTGAAAGTAGTGGACAAGAAGAAGGGATATGAACTGGAAATAGCCAACATTAAGAAATAAAAAGAAAAACGCCGAAGATTCAATTTCTTCGGCGTTTTCTTTTAATCTTTATCAATCTTTGCAATACCTCCGGTTACCGGATTGAATATCACTCGTGTATTTACTTTCTTGTTGAAAAGGTTGGTTAGCAATACTTCAGTTTCACCAAATTGGGTGATGGGTTGTTCGCTATTGTAGTAAGTCTTTCCTAAGGCCTTGACAATAATCTTTCCCTTTCCTGGAATGTTGTAGATTACTCCTTCTAATTTCTTCTTGGCCTTTGCTTCCAAGTCGGCTTGTGGCAAGCTATTCGCGTTGGTAACCGAAAGATAAACCGGTTCGCCCGCCAAGTTGTCTTCTTTTACCACACCCAGTTTCTTCGAGAAGCGACAAACCACTTGGTTGGTGATGTCTTTTTCAGGTTCTACATAGAAGGTGAAAGTCTTTTCCGTTTGTTCGGTATAACCCGAGAACATTTCAGTCAGAGCCTTTTCCTGTTCTTCCAGATTGCTGAGCATGATTTTCAAAGCTGCTCCGTCTTGTGGCATATAGTCGGCTTGGCCTCTGGTCAAACTGTTCTTGCTTTCACGGATGCTATAGATTTCCTTGGCTATAAGTTCCGCCATCTTGTTGGTAGAACCGGCCATCAGCATTTCTTCGGTCATGAAGTTGCGAGGGTCTACACGCTTAACCTTTTCTGCCGGTTTTTCTGGACGAGCCTTTTCTTCTTCCGGAGCTTTGGTGTTGATGGCTTTAATGATTCCGTCTTCAGTCAACTCTACTTGTGAAGTGACCATCTTGTCCTTTACCTTGATGGAATATGCCTTTTCAGCATCGGGCACCCCAATGGTATTAACATGAATGGCCTTGATTTCCCAATGTTCTTCTGGTTGGGCCGAGACTCCTTGCAAGCGCAAATAGCGGTTGGCGTATTGGCAGAGTTCGCCAGGTGTATAAGTGACTTTGGTTGCGGTCACCTTGATTTCAATTTGAGTTTTAGGTAGATAGTATACCACTCCCTCGTCCAATGTTCCCGGAGTGTAATGGGCAACATCTTGTGCCTGGACATTCCAAGCAGCGAGTAATCCAATGAGTAGAATTCCTTTTTTAATCATATACTTGATATTAGATGTAGATTCACGAAAAGCAAATATAGGGATTCTTTTCCAATATTTTAGGGTTTTGAGGTGATTTTCTTCCATGCGATAGGCAATGCCTCTACAATGTCGTTGGCCGTCATGCTTATTTCGGTCTTTTCTTCGGCTGCTATATCGCCAGCCATCCCATGGATGTATACACCTAATTTGCAGGCTTCTTCACGACTATAACCTTGTGCCAACAAGCCTAAAAGGATTCCGGTCAAAACGTCTCCGCTCCCGCCTGTAGCCATGCCCGGGTTCCCGGTTGGGTTAAAGTGGAAGTTTCCTTCAGGAGTGACAATGCAAGTCCATGCCCCTTTCACGATGATGTAGCTCTGAAGGTAGCTGGCCAGTTCCTTAACCTTAATCAGTCGTTCGTAAGTGTCGAGGCACTTTCCGATGAGGCGTTCCAATTCTCCGAGGTGAGGAGTGAGGATGCAACGCTTCGGAAGTCGGCTCAACCAGTTGCGATGTGTACTGAGTATGTTGATGGCATCGGCATCCAACACGATAGGCAAGTTGCTTCCTTGTATCTGTTCCATCATGGCGAGTGCCGTATCTTCTTCTCTTCCCAATCCAGGACCTATGGCAAGAGCCGAATATTTGTTCAAGTGTGTAGGTTGAGCAAAATATCGCTCTTGTATATCGGTGTGTACAATAGCTTCAGGTACAGTTACTTGCAATAGGTCGTGGTTATGGATGGGCACATGAACGGTGAGCAATCCAATACCCGATTTCAAGCAAGCTTTGGCCGAAAGGATAGAAGCTCCGGCCATGCCATAAGAACTCGCAATGAGCAAGCCATGTCCGAAAGTGCCTTTATGTGCAAATCGTTTGCGAGGCTTGATTAGTGAACGTACTTCCGATTCTTCGAGAATGGAATAAGCGCTCGAAACGGAGTCGATAAAACTCTGTTTCAGTTGGATATCAAGCAATTCCCATTCGCCCACAATGTCTTCGTTCTCCGGGAAAAGGAAAGAAAGCTTAGGCAATTGGATGCTAAGAGTCACATCGGCACGGATGATGTTGGTGCGGACATTATAAGTATTGTCTTCACCCATCAATCCCGATGGAATGTCGATGGCCACCACTTGTGCCTTGGAAGAATTGATGTATTTCACCACACTTGCAAAACCACCATTGAGTGGCTTGTTCAAACCGCTTCCGAACAATCCGTCAATGACCAGATGTTTCTCGGTTAGGTTAGGCGGATCGAATTGGGTGCTGATTTCGGTGAAGTAAATGGAGCCGCAAGTCTTGAGTCGGTTGAGATTGGTTTGACACTCTTCGGACAATTTCCCTTTCGTATTGAAAAGGAAAACTTCCACTCGATATCCTTTTTTCGAGAGCATGCGAGCTACGGCCAAAGCGTCCCCTCCATTGTTGCCAGGGCCGGCAAAAACTACGATGTCGAACGAATTGTCCCAACGTTGTACAATGGCTTCCGTCAAGGCACGGGCTGCCCGTTCCATCAGGTCGATGGAGGCAATCGGTTCGTGTATGATGGTGTATTTGTCCAGTTCTTTTAGTTGGGCACTTGATAAAATCTTCATGTCAATCGTTCGTTTTGCGTGCAAAGATAACACTATTTGTAAAAAGAGAGGCTGTAAAAACTTGATACTTGAAATAAAAATCTTATTT